>JACCXG010000429.1 GCA_013697225.1 Acidobacteriota bacterium | reverse complement strand
CTGTTCGACCGGCTGAGCATTTTTCGACAGTCGAAAACATTATTATGGGGTTCGTCTCGGATCGGACCTCCGCAGCATAAAGGCTGAGCCGTCGCCTCGCGGTGAGGCAAGGTCGGGCGACGATCGGCGAGAATGGCGTCCCTGACCGGCAGCACTATGGCCCTGATTCCCGGCACTCGGTTCGGTCCCTACGAGATCCTCTCCGCTCTGGGGGCAGGGGGCATGGGCGAAGTGTACCGCGCTCACGACCCTAGGCTGGAGCGGCAGGTCGCCCTCAAGCTGCTGCAAGAGCAGTTTTCGGAAGACCCCGGGCGCGTCGCGCGTTTCCGTCACGAAAGCCGCACGCTTGCGTCGTTGCACCATCCCAACATCGGCGCCATCTACGGACTGGAAGCAGCCGGTGGCGTGATGGCGCTTGTACTGGAGTTGGTCGACGGACCGACGCTCGAGGCACGTCTGTCTGAGAAGAGGCTGACCGTGGAGGAGGCGCTGCAGATCGGCCGGCAGATCGCTTCAGCCTTGCAGGCTGCACATGAGCAGGGGATCGTCCATCGCGACGTGAAGCCCGCTAACATCGTCCTCGAACGCACCGGCCGGTCATCCGACGATCTGCGTGTGAAGGTCCTCGATTTCGGGATTGCCAAGATCGTGTCGAATGAAGCGGACCAGCGATCTGCCGCGACAACGCTGAGCGGCACGCAGATCGGCCAGATCATCGGCACGCCGGCTTACATGAGCCCCGAGCAGGCGCGGGGCGAAGTGATCGACAAGCGGGCGGACGTCTGGGCCTTTGGGTGCGTGCTGTTCGAGATGCTGACCGGGAGACGCCCGTTCGCCGGCGACTCGGCGACGGACACGTTGGCGCGGATCCTAGAGGGGGAACCGGACTGGTCGACGCTACCGCCCGACTCCCCGCCTTCCATCCGTCTCCTGCTCGATCGCTGTCTACGAAAGGATCCCCGCAAGCGTCTCCCGGAGCTGGGAGAGGCCCTGATCGCGATAGATGAACGCACGCGCCCGTTGCCGGGGTACGGTACAGCCCGCTCCGACCAGCAATCCGCCTACGCCCCCGGTCACTGGCGGGCGCATCGCGCTGTCTACGCGGCGCTGGTGTGTCTCGTCGTAATCACGCTGGTCTTTCTCTACGTTCGCAGTCGATCGGTCCCGGCCGCCGTCGTGGAATTCACGGTGCGTCCGGTTGAAGGTTCGCGTTTCACGGGCACCTCTCCCGAGTTCGCGATCTCACCGGACGGTCGACAACTCGCGTTCGCCGCATCGTCCCAGGGCACGCAGTCCCTTCTGGTCTCCAGATAGCCAGTCTCTCGGTTTCTTTGCCGGGAGTCAGTTGAAGACGGTGCAGGTGAGCGGCGGCTCTCCGATCGTCCTGTGTGAGGCTCCGGCGGGTGTGGCACCCCCCAGCGGGTCCTGGAATCGGAACGACGTCATCCTCTTTGGCCCGGTGGGCGGAACGCTCCGCCAGGTGCCTGCGCGCTCCACCGGGGCGAGCGCAACACCGGCAACCAGCTTGCAGCAGCGCGACATTGCACACCGATGGCCGTCTTTCCTGCCAGACGGCGAACACTTCCTGTACCTCGCCCAGGGTGGAGAAGCTGACGAACTGCGGATTGGCACGCTCGCTTCCGGTCACGTCGCCTCGCTCGGACCGTCCGATTCGCATGGGGTAGCCGCCGCGGGCAAGTTGTTCTTCGTTCGCGGTGGAAATCTCATGACACAGCCCTTCGACTTCGACCGCCGACGACTGACCGGCGTGCCAGCACTCGTCGCGGCTCACGTGGCGGTGGACCCGCCCTGGGGCCGCGGCATGTTCTCCGTGGCCGAGGCAGGCACGATTGCGTACAGTCAGACCGCACGTGTGCCGTCAGAACTGACGTGGTTCGATCGAACTGGACGGATACTCGGCACAGGCGGCGAGGTAGGCGTCTTCTTCAATGTCGATCTGAGCCCCGACGAGCGGTCGGTGGCTGTGTCGCGCATGACCCACCAGGCGGGAGCACGAGCCAATTTCGACATCTGGGTCTTCGACCTCATGCAAGGTGGAGCGCGTCGCCTGACCGACGACCCCGCGTGGGAGTTCGATCCGGCGTGGTCGCCGGACGGCAAGCGAATCGCATTCAACTCGAATCGACCCGATCCGTTGAGATCCCCGTTCGGCCTCTTCATGCGCGCCGCCAATGGCGGCGGCCAGGATGTCGCGCTCCTGACGCCTGACACTACCGCGCAGACCCCGGACTGGTCTCCCGACGGCCGGTCCCTCATCTTTGGCAGATCGGATGTCGGCCGAAACAGTATGGACTTGTGGACGATGCCCGTGGACCCGCCGGGGCAGCCGGAGGTGTTTCTGCAGACGTCGCACGACGAGCGCAGTGGCACGTTTTCACCAAACGGGAAGTGGATTGCGTACTACTCGAGCGAATCGGGTCGCAATGAGGTGTATGTCAGGCCCTTTCCGCGCGCGGAGGGCGTGATACCCGTTTCACGTGGCGGAGGCTGGATGCCGCGCTGGCGCCGGGACGGCCGGGAGTTGTTCTTCGTAGCTCTAGATGGGACGCTGATGGCGGCGAGTTTTGATGCGACGAAGGGTCTGACGATGAATGCTCCACAACCGCTTTTCAAGCTCGGCGTAAGCGGCGTGGAGCATCAGCGCCAGTACGTACCGACGGGGGACGGCCAGCGCTTTTTGATGCCGCGCGAACGCGCCGACAGGGTCGAGATCACCGTCCTGCTCAATTCACCCGCGACGATATCCAGGTGACGGCGAGTCGCGGCAACCACGAAGCCGCTGCTCCTCTAAAAGCCGCAACGGTCAGCGGAACCGGCTGGTGCCGCAGCTGCGTCGCGGCTACGACGCCTGAACCTGTTTGCGAACGTGGTTCAGCAGGCTCGCGAACTCCTCCTGAGGACTGAACTCGATGAATTCACTGTCCTCGGTGCACCAGGCCGTATGTCCAGGCGGCGTGTGCCACAGATCGCCCGCCCGCGCGACCTCCTCATGACCATC
>JACCXG010000407.1 GCA_013697225.1 Acidobacteriota bacterium | reverse complement strand
CATGCGAATGGCACCCGAGATCCTCGAAGCCGATGTAGCCGCGGCGTGCCCTCCACCGGAACTGATCCGAACGATCCAGCTTGACGTCCTGGATCAGCACGTCGTTCAGTGTGACCTGCAGGGACGGCCAGTTCATCCGGATTTCGAGCGCATTCCACTCCTTCGCACCCTTGTTGGCCAGGGCGAGCGGGGGGACGAGATCGTAGAGGGCGCCGGCGGCGCGAACGGTGGCCGCAGAGCGATCGTGCCGCAGGTGGATTTTGAGCCCGGTACGGGCGAGGTCCCCGTAAAGCGGGGCGTGCAGGAGGATTCCGCTCTCGCACCAGCCATAACCATGTACTCCAGCCGCAGCACGAAATTCTCGAACTCGCGCTCGGTCCGCAGCCAGTTCGGATGGTTTTGCGGCGCCTCAAGCCGGAGCACCCCGTCCGCGGCAGTGTATGCACGCGACGGCCCCATCTCGACCCAGCACGCAAGCGAGTGCCCGTCGAACAGTGGTTCGAACGACTGACCTGGCCCATTGAGCTGCGCCGCTGGCGCAACGGCAGACACGGCGATGGATCCCACCACGACAACGGCCAGCCGGACCAGCGCTCGTGCCAACTTCAGCCTCCCGGTGAATTCAATGTGAGGACGCACTCTTCGACGTGGCGGCCGACGCGCACTCACAGCTTGTACTGGTGACGAAAACGGCGGCTCAGGTAGCGGTTCGCGTCGTTGTCGTCGATCACGCGCTCCGCCTCGTCGTTCCACTGGAGCCGTCGCCCGGTGCGGTACGAGACATTCGCCAGCAGACCCGGCTTCGTGACCCGGTGACCATACCGCACGTTGCATGTCGTCTCCAGATCCCGTCTCCGGATGGCCTCGAGGAATTTCCGCGTGTGCCCGGGGGAGTCGGGAATCGTCGGTTCGGGACGCGGGAAGTCATCGACCTTTTGGCCATTCACCCACACTTCGTTCCGCGTGTAATTCGTCGCGAGCCACGCGTCCGTACCCTGGAAGAGGCACCCGATTTGTCCGAGGTGCTCGAATCCGGGCAGCGGGGTGGGCCGGAGGCTGAACTGCACGAGCAGTCCGGGATACTCGAGCACGGCTTCTACCGTATCCGGTGTCTCCGTCTCGTCATTGGTGAAGAAGCGCCCCCCGACGGAGGTGACGGCACGGGGCGCCTGCTTCGGGCGCTGACTCGCAACGATCCGTCTGTTGAGAGCGGTCATCATGGTGAGGCCGCCTGCTACCGACCCGAGGAAAGGTTCGCCGGGACACTCCTGTGGATGACATGCGATTCTTCCCTTTCAGCGCTGCCCGACAGCGACTCACACGCGCGCTGGTGGTGGTGGTGGACTCAGGTTACGCCCGGCTGCGGCGGTCCGCTCGACCAGGCACCTGTCCGTGGGACAAGGGGCGCTCACGTGTGTTCGTGAGCGCGTCGGGGATCCGTCACATCGTGGTGAGAATGCGCCTGCCGCCCGCTCCCGCCCCGGCGGCGTAGCAACAGTACCCTGCGGTCACAGCCACCCGACGCGTCAGGCGACTGTGCCGCGGTCCATGGTCCGGGTGGCCGCCGTGAACGCCTCCGCATGGGAAAGGCCTGTGGTGAGAGCTTTCTCCCATGCGGAGCGTTCGGGGTCACGCGGCGCTGAAGGATTGTCTAATAAGTGAGGCGCAGGCCCAACTGCACTCTGCGGGCCGAATGCGCCGAGGTCACCCGGCCGAAGGTGGAGCTGCTCATGTTGCTGCCCACTCCGGAGAACTGCGTGGTGTTGAAGGCGTTGAACGCTTCAACACGGAGCTCGACCCTGGCAGTGCCCGGCAGCGAGAAGAACTTCGACATGGAGATGTCCCAGTTGTTTCTCCCTGGCAGCCGCATGAAGTTGCGAGGCGTTGCCGCCAGCGTGCCCGGCGCCGGCATCTGGAAGGCGTCGGTGTTGAACCAGCGATCGGCATTTCGGTTGTCGATTTCCCAGTCGCCAACCAGGACGGGCCGCTGGTCGCGCGCCGCGCCGATACCGGCCCGATCAACGCCAATCGTGGGCGTGAACGGGTAACCCGTTTCAGCCGTGAAGATGGTGGAGACCGTCCACCCACCCGCGATGGCCCCCAGCAGATCCCGGCGCTCCTCGAGCCACGGCGTCCGGTAGATCACGCTCGAGACGAAACGATGTGGCGTGTCGAAGGACGCGGGCCCCAGGAGGAGCTCGGGCATCTTGTTGTTATAGGCGCTCGCGCCGTAGATGTGCCCGCGGTTGTCGGCATTGTCGAGCGTCCGGGACCAGGTGTAGGCGGCCCTCAGCTTCACGTTCCGCTGCACCCTTCCATCGATGCCAAGCTGCAAGCCGTGATAGTCCGAGTCGTAGGTCTGCTCGCGCCATGAGATTTGTCCCCATCCCGGGAAGGGTCGCAGGGCGTTGGCGGAGATCCGGCCCGCCGGGACGTCAGCGTTCAACGGGCCTTCGTTGATGTCGCGGGAACGCATCATGTGGCGGCCGCGTGTGCCGACATAGCCGACCTCGAGCACGGTGGCTGCTCCGAGCAACTGCTGGACATTGACGTTCCATTGCTCCGTGTAGGGC
>JACCXG010000402.1 GCA_013697225.1 Acidobacteriota bacterium | reverse complement strand
GTTGGCCACCATCAGTCCACGCCGCAGCGGCGTGCTGCTGCGCGCAAAGATGCCCAGGAACATACCGGCAGGGGCTTCCACGACGATTCCCGTCGGCACGAGGGCGACGGCCCCCGCGGGGACGACGATGTCCTCGGCTGCCGCCAGGTCGAAGGCCGCCGCGCCACTGCTTTCGTATCGCGGCAGCGGTATGTCGGGGTGGAGGCGCCTGATGCGTACCTTCATATAGCGTTCGTCTCTGCGAACACCGAGGGCGGTGCCGTCACCGAAGGGTGAGGCTACGGGTCAGCGTCATCAGCATGTCGATGGCGACGGCGTTGTGCCCTCCGCGCGGGATGATGACATCCGCATAGCGCTTGCTCGGCTCCACGAAATCCAGGTGCATCGGCTTGACGGTGCCGAGATACTGCTCGATGACCGATTGCACCGAACGGCCAGGGGAGCCAGGCACGTCGGGGAGGAAGCGTATCAGGAAGGAGGGGCGGCGCCTGTCGGGTAAACTGAGAAGGAATGCCTCGATTTGCCGTCTGTGCCGGCTTGTCCGTGCTGATCCTGATCCTGCAGGCAGGCACCGCCGCGCAGGACCGCCTGAAGTCGATGCCGGGGTATCCGCAGTATCAGCGGATGCTGCCGCAGGTCACCGGCGCGGTCCGCTCCGGCAGCCTGTCAGTGACGTGGACGCCGGACGGCGGGTCTTTCGAATACTCCCGGGACGGGAGGCGCTACCGCTACGATGTGGCCGCGCGGCGGGTGGCCGAGGTTCAGAGCACCGCGGAGCCGGCGAGGGGGGCAGGGCAAGGGCGGGGGCCGCAGGCGCCACCTGACCGCGGCCGGCAGTACGTATTTGCGGAATCGCCGGATGGGGCCCGGCGTGCCCGGTACGATCCCGTGGACCGCAATCTCCACCTCCTGACGCAGGCGACAAAGGCGGAGGTGCCGATTACCACAGACGGCAGCCGGGAGCGGCGGATCAAATATGGCACCGCCAGCTGGGTCTACGGCGAGGAACTCGAGCAGACCACCGCCATGTGGTGGTCGCCTGACGGACGGAAGCTCGCTTTCTACAGGTTCGACGAGAGCGGCGTGCCCGACTACCACCTGCAGGTGGACCAGACGAAGCTTCAGAGCTCGATTGAAACGGAAGCCTATCCCAAAGCGGGCGCACCCAACCCTGTCGTCGATCTGCTGATCTACGACGTCCAGTCGCGTAAGACCGTGCGGGTGGACGTGCGCAGCGGAAATCCTTTCGACAACGATGTCGTCGGACACTATGCCTATCGGGTCTTCTGGTCCCCGGACGGGCGCGAGCTGTTGTTCAACCGTACCAACCGCAGGCAGAACGTGCTCGAGCTCGTTGCGGCCCACCCCGAGACCGGTGCAGTCCGGGTGGTCATCCGGGAAGAGTGGGACACATGGATCGAGAACAACCCGGCGATGGTGTTCCTGGCGGACGGCCGGCGGTTCATCTGGGAATCGGAGCGGAACGGCTGGAAGAACTTCTATCTCTACGATCTCTCCGGACGTCTTCTCACTCCGCTGACAACGCACACCGGGTTCGAGACGTCGGCGCTCATCAGGATTGATGAAGAGGCAGGGATCCTGTTCTATACCGCGCGTGACGGCGACAACCACCTGAAGCTGCAGCTGCACCGGGTCGGCCTCGACGGCCGCGGGGACGTGCGGCTGACGGATCCGCGCTTCCATCACACGATCGGCAGCTGCCTCGAGGGGGCCGGGTCGCAGCCCCTGACCAGCAGGTCCGCCGGGTGTGCGGTCTCTCCGGACGGCCGCTTCTTCGTGGATGTCTATCAGACGCACGACCAGCCTGCCGCCTCCCGCCTGGTCGATGCGGAAACCGGGGCGGTTCTCAGCGAGCTTCTGGCCCCCGAGACCACGCGGTTCGACACCCTCGGCCTGAAAAAAGCGGAACTGTTCACGTTCCGTTCGGCGGACGGGACGACAACCCTCCACGGTCTGGTCCAGTTCCCATCGGACTTCGATCCGGCGAGAAAGTATCCGGTCCTGGTTCCCGTGTACGGCGGCCCCGGTGCCACCGGCTACACGGCGCGCGAGACGTTCGTGCCGCCGAGCTCACTGGCCGAGTACGGCTTCCTCATCGTGCAGCTCGACTCCCGGGCGGCGCCCGGCAGAGGCCGCCGGACCATGGATCAGCTGTACGGCAAGCTGGGGCAGGTGGAAGTCGACGACATCGCCGCGGGCGTCAGGTCGCTCGGGACCCGGCCGTATGTCGACCTCCGACGAGTGGGAATCCACGGCACGTCGTATGGCGGCTATACGGCGCTGCTGTCGATCCTCCGCCACCCGGAGCTCTATGCTGCCGCCTCTGCTTCGTCCCCGGTCACGGCGTGGAACCACTACGACACGATTTACACAGAGCGGTACATGGGGCTTCCGCAGGAGAACCCGGCGGGGTATCGTGCCGGCAGCGCCATGACCCACGTGAAGGATCTGCGCGGCCGGCTCATGCTCTATTACGGTACGGCTGACAACAACGTGCATCCCTCGAATGTCATGCAGCTCATCGCGGCGCTGCAGGCCGCCGGCAAGAGCTTCGACGTGCAGGTCGGGCCCGATCGCGGACACAGTGGCATCAATACGGACCGGATGATGGAGTTCTTCATCGAGTCGCTTGTCGTCGCCCGGGGAGAGGCTGCCGCGACGTTCTGATCAGGTCCGGTATCTTGCACGGGTTCC
>JACCXG010000382.1 GCA_013697225.1 Acidobacteriota bacterium | reverse complement strand
ATTCCCGGCACGATCTCTCCGAAGGGATCGTTGGAAGTTGGAAGTTGGAAGTTGGAAGTTGGGAGTTGGGAGTTGGGCGTTGGGAGTTGGGAGTTGGAAGTTGGAAGTTGGGAGTTGAGCTCTTACTCACCACTCGAACCGCAGGCTGAGCTGCGACTGTCGCGGGATCTTCGCGCTGCCGATCCGGCCGAAGTCGGCGGCCGTGACCGTGGTGTTCGGGTTGTTCAGATTCAGCGTGTTGAAGACGTTGAACACGTCGGCCGCGAACTTCACCCGTGCCGTTCCGCCCAGCCGGAAGGCCTTCCTGAGCGACACGTCCCACTGCTGCAGGTGTGGACCTTCCACCTGGCCGAGCGTGGAGTTGCCGCGCCGCGTCTCGGGTGCCGACGCAAAGGCGTCGGTGTTGAACCACCGGTTTTCGTTCCGGTCCGAGATGCTGATGTCGCCACCGACGTTATCGGCGCGCCGCGTGCCAATCGAGGTGTTGGCGTTGACCGTCAGGTACTGTCCGGACTGCCAGCGCGTCTTTCCGGTGATCTCCCACCCGCCAAGCAGATACCCGACGAGATTCTGCTGCTCCCGGAAGAAGGGGGCCTCGTAGGTCCAGGTCGAGACAAGCGCGTGACGGCGATCGTAGCTGGTCGGGCCGACGAAGAAGTCCAGGTCGAACGGCTCGCCGGGCGTATAGCCTTCGGCCGCGAGCGGATTGTCGCCGTTGCCGCTCCCGAGCCCGGTCGCCTTGGAGAGCGTGTAGCCGACGGTGTACCGGATGTCGCCGCGGCGCTTGTTCACGTAGAGCTGCACGCTGTTGTAGTCGGCAAAGGCATCGCTGCGCCGCTGCCGAATCGACGAGTAGCCATGGTACGGACGCAGGAAGTTCGTGTTCGCGCGCTCGGCCGCCGGCAGCTGCTGGTTGGCCACCAGCACGTCGAACGACGGCTGGTTGATTTCAGGCTGCCAGAGCAGGTCGCGTCCCCTGTTCCCCACGTAGGCGATCTCGGCGAAGTGGCCCGCCGGCAGCTCACGCTGCACGCTGAGGCTGAAGTTCAGCTGACGGGGAATGTTCAGATTCGGGTCAATCGCGCTAATCGTCCCCAGCACGGTCGCAGCCGAAGCCTGGCCGGAGAGCGGGTTCGCGAGGTTCGCGTTCTCCACCGACACGCTCGGCAGGAACGGGGGCAGGTTGACCTGCGAGAAGATGATGTTGCCTTCCGGCCGGTCGTAGAACAACCCGGCCCCACCGCGAACGACCCAGGTTTCGTTCAGCGTATACGCACCGCTGAACCGGGGCATGAACAGGTGAGCCGTGTCGTACAGGCCCCGCGGGGCCCCCGTGGGCATCAACGCTGCCACCCGCTCATCGATCGTCACCCGGTTCTGCTGGTCGGCCGGGATTCCGTCCCCGGCACGCACGAGCCCGGTGAAGGGGTTCCCGGAGTTCGGGACGACCGTGCCGTTGCGATTCAGCCGGATGGCGGCAGCGGGATCGTACAGCGCGGGGTCGAAGTTCGTGATGTTGTTCCCCTGCGTGTAGATCGGCTCCTGATATTCGTAGCGCAGGCCCATCTCGAGACTCAGGTTCCGCGTGACGCGCCAGTTGTCGGAGGCAAACGCGGAGTACTGCGTGAAGCGGAAGAACCCGATCGGATCGTCTGCCCCTTCCGAGTACGTCCGGAAGTTGCCGAGCAGCGCATCGGCAAACGCCCACCCTGTCGAGTTCGGGTTGCCCGAAGGATTGAAGTTGACCGAGCCGGTGTAGTTGGGCCGGCCGTTCTGATCCTTCCGATTTCGATTCACCACGAAGCCGGACCGCAGGGTATGAGCATTCCTGACCCAGGTGAGGGTGTTCTGCGCGGCGATATCCGTCGTCGGGGACAGCAGCGACTGGGACGGGCCGATCAGGTTGGCCACCCCGCCCGTCCCCGAGAAGGTGACGTCCGGAATGCCTTCGTCGTAGCGCCCGCCGCTGAAGACCTGCGGAAACTGGAACCCGTAAGTGTCCCTGCGCCAGGCAATCCCCTCAGGCGGGATCCGCTGCCCGTTGCCCGAGACGTTCAGCTTGACCTCGTGGACGAGCGCCGGGCTGAGCACCCAGGAGTGGGACAGCTGGTATCCGAACCCGGGGCGGATGCGCCGCGTCGAGATGGTCGGCAGCGGCGCGCCAATGAACGTGCCGCGCGGCTCGACCAGATCGTAGTCGTCGTGCAGGTACCGCAGGTAAAAGGAGTGCGCCTCGTTGGCCCGGTAGTCGATACGCAGGATCTCCTGCCGCCAGTCGAACGGGAAGTCCAGCTGGTAGGTGGCGTTGTTCGCGGTCGGCGTGTTGTTGTACTGGGCCGCCCGCGCGATCATCGCGTCGAATGCCGCCGCAATCGCCCGGCCGTCGGGCGTGATCCGGTCCTGCGGAACGATGTTGCCCGGGAAGGGCTGTCCTGTCAGCGGATCCCGGAGGGCGACCGACCGTGCGGAAAAATCCCCACGCAGCTCGGCCATGGTCGGCAGCGTCCGGCGCTGCGGCGACTCCTGCCGGTCGAGCGACTTGAACTCCATGCCTCCAAAGAAGAAGAGCCGGTTGCGGACGAGCGGCCCGCCAAAGGACGCTCCGTAATCGTTGAAGTTGAGCTTCGCCTTGATGGGGTTCCCGTCGGCATCGCGCGGTGAGAAGTAGTTCGCCGCATCCAGCGACTCGTCCCGGAAGGTCTCGAACACGCTGCCGCTGAAGCGGTTGGTTCCGCTCTTGGTGACGACGTTGATGGCCGCGCCGGAGTTGCGCCCCTTGTCGGCCGCGAAATTGGACGTCTGGATCGCCACCTGCTCGATGAAGTCGATGCCGACGTTGTTGACCATGCTCCCGTTCGATCCGGAGTCGAGATTGAAGCCGCCGTCGACCGTCAGGTTGTTGCTGTTCCCGCGGTTCCCGTTGATTACCGTGCCGCCAGTCCCGAGCCCGGTGGTGATGGCCATCTGGTCGTCGTCCAGCTGAACGGCGCCGGGGATGAGCGAGGCCAGCTCCAGGTAGTTCCGTCCCGACAGCGCGAGCGCACGGACCTGCGCCCCGTCGATGAC
>JACCXG010000377.1 GCA_013697225.1 Acidobacteriota bacterium | reverse complement strand
ATTTGCGCGTCAGGCGGTGCGTGGCGTCACTGATGACGACCTCTCCGGGTTCCGCGAGCGTCTCGAGGCGGGCCGCGATGTTCGGTGTGCGCCCGAGCGCCAGCCGCTCCCGCCTCGTGCCCGATCCCATCTCGCCGGTAACGACCATCCCCGTGTGAATTCCGACACGAACCGCTTCTTTCCGGCCCGTGAACCGGGAGAGTTCGGCAGCGGCCGCATCCAGCGCCCTGACAATGGCAAGCCCCGCGTGAACCGCGCGGCGGGCGTCGTCTTCGTGCCCGGTCGGGTAGCCGAAGTAGACGAGGATGCCATCGCCGAGCAGCTGCGCGATGTGGCCGCCGTAACTGGCGATCACCCCGCTGCAGACGTGCTGGAAGTGCCGGACGACCTTCTGGAGCTCCTCCGGATCCAGGGACTCGGAGAGCCCGGTGTAGTCCGTCAGGTCGCAGAACATGACGGTGATCAGCTTGCGCTCCCCCTGCTCCTCCCGTCCCGATGCGATGTCGGCCTCGGGGCTCCCGGGAGGCCGCACTGCCACGAGGCGGGAGGCTACCTCAACGGGAGGGGCCGACGGCCGGGGTGCTGGAGCCCCGGCAAGCGATCGGCCGCACTGCCCGCAGAACTTGAACCCGGGTGGATTCTGAAACCCGCAGTCAGGGCATGCGGCGGGAAGCGGCGAGCCACAGCCGCCGCAGAACTTCATCCGGTCCGGGTTGTCGAAACCGCAGCCTGCACAGTGCACGGTCATGGTCCTTGATGCCGGCCCGGGTGTCGGGCCGCCGAAGTCTTCCTGCGGACGGATTTCCAGCCGCCGATGCTGTCGACGGTCTCTGCGGAAGGGCCGCCCGTGAACCGCGCCGGGGTCGCGCCCGCAGAGGACGTTACGCGGACCTCTCTACATTCACACAGAATTCATGCGGCAGCCGTATACTAACCCGGCTCAACCAGCTGGAGGCGCAATGACCCCGCAGATTCTATTCAAGCTCCCACTCCGTACGTTCCTCGTGCTCGTCGTCGCGTCACTCCTCGCCCCGGGCGTCGCACACGCGCAGTCCGACGCGGCAACCGTACTTGGCACCGTGCGCGATGCATCAGAGGGCATCGTGCCAGGCGCAACCGTGACACTGCGTAACGTCAGCACCGGCATCACGGCAACAGCCGTGACGGATGAGAACGGCAACTACCAGTTCCTCAACGTCCGCATCGGCACCTACACGGTGCGGGCGGAGCTGGAGGGGTTCTCGGCGGCGGAGGCCGGCAATGTCGCCGTCACCGTCAACGCACGCCAGCGTGTGGACCTGGCGCTCACCGTCGGCAGCATCGGCGAGACGGTGACCGTCGAAGGGGCCGCGCGGCTCCTGGAGACCGAATCGAGCGATCGCGGGCAGGTCATCGGACGAGAGCAGATCGTGAACCTGCCGCTCAACGGGCGGAACTACGCAGACCTCGCGCTCCTCAGCCCCGGGGTACGGCGCTCGGCCATCGCGGACTCCCGTGACGCATCGTTCAACGTCCACGGGCTGCGCAGCGCGTTGAACAGCTTCATCCTCGACGGCGTGGACAACAACTCCTACGGCACGAGCAATCAGGGCTTTTCAAACCAGGTCGTGCAGGTCTCCCCCGACGCCGTCGAAGAGTTCAAGGTGCAGACGAACAACTTCAGCGCGGAGTTCGGCCGCACGGGAGGCGCGGTGGTGAACGCCTCGATGCGCAGCGGCACGAACCAGTTCCGCGGCACGTTCTGGGAGTTCAACAGGAACGATTCACTGAATGCTGTGGGTTTCTTCAAGCCGACGAGCGGCGTGAAGCCGAAGCTCGATCGCAATCAGTACGGGTTCGTCTTCGGCGGCCCCATCGTTCGGAACCGGACGTTCTTCTTCACCAACTACGAAGGGTTCCGGCAGGTCTCGCGCGTCATGACCTTCGCCAGCATTCCCACGATGGAGCAGCGCCAGGGGATCCTCGAACGGCCCATCCTGAATCCGCTCACCGGCGAGGTGTATGCAAACGGCGTCATTCCGGCGAGCGCCATCACCCCCTTCGCGCGACAGGTACTCGCGGGGCTGCCCGAACCGACCCGCCCTGGCATCGCCAACAACTTCGACTCCCTTCCCCGCCGGGAGGACTTCAACGACAAGTACGACATCAAGGTGGACCACCAGTTCAGCACGAGGCTGAACGCGTTCGGGCGGTGGAGCCACCGGAAGGTCAACAACTTCGAACCCCCTCCCATTCCGGGAGAGACCGGAAGCCCCAGCAACGCCTTCGTGCACGTGCTGAACCAGCAGTTCGCCGGCGGGATGACCTACATGATCACCCCGACGTCGCTGCTCGATGTGCGTCTGGGGGTATCCCGGACGGAGGCCGGCAAGGAACCACCCGGAGTTGGCGGCCCGACAATGCTGGATCTGTTTGGCATCCCGGGGCTGCCGACCGACCCCCGGTTCGCAGGCGGCTTGACCGAACAGGGGGTCTCGGGGTGGACGACGTGGGGCCGGCAGAACAGCAATCCCCAGTTCCAGGATCCGCTCGTCATCAATCCCCGCATCAACTACTCGTGGGTACGTGGGCGCCAGGGCTTCAAGACGGGCTATGAATACCAGGCCATCAACACCAGGATCGACGACTTCAACCCCAAGTACGGCCGCGACACCTACGGCGGGCAGTTCAGCCGCCCCGCCGGCGCCGCCGCGGATCCGGCGATCTACAACCTGGCCGACTTCATGTTCGGGGCGCGCAACTCGTATGCGCTGATCAACCCGTTCATCGCCAACCTGCGCCAGCGGATGCACTTCGCCTACCTGCAGGACGATTTCAAGGCGACCGCCAGGCTGACGCTGAACCTCGGGGTCCGGTACGAATTCGCCACGCCGCAATGGGAAGCGGACAACTTCCTGACGAACTTCGACCCGGAGACCAACACGCTGATCCAGGCCAAGAGCGGATCCATCTACGATCGCGCGCTCGTGGAACCCGACCGCAACAACGTGGCCCCCCGCGTGGGCCTTGCCTACGCCGTGACGGACAGGACGATCCTCCGGAGCGGCTACGGCATGAGCTACATCCACTTCAACCGGCTCGGAGGCGAGAACCTCCTCTCCTTCAACGGCCCGCACGTGGTGGGGCTCAGCATCACGCAGCAGCCCTCCCAGGGGCCCTGCGGCCCGAACTCGGCGCCGACGACCTGCTTCCGGCCGACGCAGCAGGGATACCCCGAGGGGCTGAACGTGCCGGCCAACTTCAGCACCCTGAACGCCCGCGTGAACTACATCCCCAGGGATAATCCCACCGGCAACGTGCAGAGCTGGCACCTCTCGGTGCAGCGCGAACTGCTCCGGAACCTTCTGGTGGACGTCGGATATGTGGGCAACAAGAGCCGGGACATCATGGTGCTCGGCGACTACAACCAGGCCCGGCCGAACACGGCAGCCGAGAGCCTGGCACTGCAGCCGCGGCGGCCCATTCAGGGATTCCAGGAAATCCAGATCGCATTTGCCGGCGGCAAGGGTGATTACCATGCCCTTCAGTTGAAGGTCGAGCGGCGATACTCGCGAGGGCTCTATCTGCTGAACTCGTTCACGTGGTCCCGGGCGCGGGACAATGCGTCGGGCCACCTCGAGACCCAGAACGGCGACAACAGCCGGGTGAACTACCGCAACATCGACGCAGACTTCGGGCGATCCGGCTACGACCAGCCGATCAACAACACGACCAGCTTCGTCCTGGAACTGCCGTTCGGGCGGGAGCGCCGCTTCGCGCGCAGCCTGCACCCGGTCCTCGAGGGGGTGATCGGCGGGTGGCGTCTCGTGGGCATCAACACGATGACGAGTGGAGTGCCCATCAATCTCTCCTACTCGCCAGCGGCGGCCTTCTCGGTCAGCGGAGGCCCCACCTACCGGCCGAACCTGACTGGCGACCCGCTCACGCCGAAGGATCAGCGCACGATCGCCAACTACCTGAACTCTGCGGCGGTCGAGATTCCCACCGATCGCACGCAGCCCTTCGGCAACGCCCCCCGAAATGCCGCGCGGGCGCCAGCCTTCTACCAGTTCGATCTGGGGCTCCACAAGAACTTCGGCCTCGGCCAGGAGCGCCGGCTCGAAGCGCGTGTCGAAGCATTCAACCTGTTCAACCGCGTCAACTTCGGTGCGGCAAACGGCAACCGGTCGTCGAGCGCCTTCGGCACGATCAGCACGACGTCCCCCGCGCGGCAGATTCAGCTGGGCGTGAAGTTCTACTTCTGAAGGCCGCGTGCCTGCTGGGCCCGTGCAAACTTCTCGAGGATTGGCTCCGTCTGCTCGAGTGAGAGGCAGGCGTCGGTGATGCTCTGGCCGTACACCGGCGTCCGGCCCGGGACGTAGTCCTGCCGCCCTTCGACGATGTGGCTTTCGAGCATGGCGCCGAAGATTTGCCAGGATCCTGCAGCGACCTGCTCGGCAACCGCCGCCGCCACATCCGCCTGGCGGCGGTGATCCTTCTCGCTGTTTCCGTGCGAACAGTCGATCATCACCCGCTCGAGCAGCGAGCAGGCGCCCAGCCTGGCGCAGATGTCGCGGACGTGCTCGATGCCGTAGTTCGGCCCGGTTCGCGTGCCACCCCGCAGGATGACATGACAGCTGTCGTTACCCGCCGTCTGGAAGATCGCTGAAACACCCTGCTTGGTGACGGAGGGGAACCAGTGGCGCGACCTGGCGGCAAGCACCGCATCGATGGCGGTCTTCACGTTCCCGTCGGTGCCGTTTTTGAAACCGACAGGCATCGAGAGACCTGACGCAAGCTCCCGGTGCACCTGGCTTTCGGTCGTCCTGGCGCCGATGGCCACCCAGGAGGTCAGGTCGGCGATGTGCTGCGGGATTTGCGTGTCGAGGAATTCCGACGCGGTGGGCAGCCCGGAATCGTTGATGTCGAGCAGCAGCTTGCGCGCCAGACGCAACCCCTTGTTGATGTGGTAGCTCTCGTCGAGATCCGGGTCGTTGATGAGCCCCTTCCACCCCACCGACGTGCGCGGCTTCTCGAAGTAGGTGCGCATGAGGACGATGAGGTGATCGGCGTATGGGGCCGCCACGCGCGAGAGGCGTTCGGCGTAGTCGAGGGCCGCCGACGGATCGTGAATGGAGCAGGGGCCGGCAATGATCACCAGGCGGGGATCCCGCCCTTCGAGCGCGGCAGTCACCACCGCGCGCGCGTTCGACACCACGTTCGACGCGCGCTCGCTGAGCGGAATCTCTTCGAGCAGGATCGCGGGCGGAATGAGCGGCCGGACCTGGGTAATTCGGAGGTCGTCTGTCTGTCGGAACATCCTCCTAAAGATTAGCACCCCCCCGGCGGCCGGACCGCCGCGCGCGCGGAGCGGACGCCATCAGCCGAAAAAGACCCAGGTCACCCCCGCATTCGCAGGATCCAGACGATAAGCCTTGACGACCGGCAGGCCCCGGAGCCGGCGGTGGAGCTCCTGGCGGATCCGTCCGGAGCCCTTCCCGTGAATCACCTCCAGACGATCGGCGCCGCGCAGCAGCGTGCGGTCGATCTCGTCCAGCACCCGTGCCATGGCCTCTTCGACGGTCAGGCCGTGCAGATCGAGTCGCCCCGCGGGCGCCGTCGCCTCCGAACTGCCCTCACGGGTATCGCGCGCGCTCCCCCGCCGCTCCCGCCTCTTCTTCTCAGCGGGCGGCATCCCCAGGTCTTCCTCCCGGCACCACATCGTCACGACACCTACGCGAACCTGCCAGCGGCCGTCCCGGCCGGCGGCCACCAGCACGCCGCGCTTGTGTCCGAAGGTCCGGACCACAACCTCGCCTCCGGGCGTGAGCGGATCCGGGCCGGCCACGGGCAGTTCAGCAGAAACGGGCCCCGCCGGAGCTCAGCTCAGCCCCGCATCCGTATCGTCGAGCACGAAGGTCACGAGCATGTTGACCTTGTAGTCCGCGACCCGATCCCCGTCGATCCGCACCTCCTGCTCCTTGATCCACGCGCTCTTCACGTTGCGCAGCGTCTTTGTCGCCCGTGCGATGCCCTGCTGCATGGCATCTTCGAAGCTCTTCGACGAAGTGGAACTAATCTCTACGACACGCGCTACTGACATGGTGTGCCCTCCTCTACAGGAGGCGTTCGCCGCCCCCGAGGCATCCCACGTTATGGGATCCGGCAACCCGGGCGCAACCCGCCCCGGCTGTAGATTGACCCCGGAGGCTGCAAAGGAGACGTCCTGGCGGAGGGGCGCCGGGAAGTTGTTATCGTTGATCCATGGGACGGATCCCGCCCCCTGGCAGGCTGGTCGATGTCGGCGGCTTCAGGCTGCACCTGAACGCGTCGGGTGAAGGTTCGCCGGTTGTCGTGCTCGACGCCGCGCTCGGGGGATCGTCG
>JACCXG010000342.1 GCA_013697225.1 Acidobacteriota bacterium | reverse complement strand
GCCCGTTGAAGTACAGCCACTCCGCCCACGAATCGGCCCACTCAGGTGCGTCGGGAATCGGGTGAAAGCGATCGATGTGCCTGAGAACGCTCTCAGGGCTGTCGCGCGTCCAGGCGACATCGTCCGGAGAATCGGTCCATCCCGCGACACCCGAGGTCTCCACGTCACCGAGCAGCGCCTCGAGCCCCGGGATGCCGCCGCGTGCCTCGAGCCGCGTCGTCCGCCCGTCACGCACGAGATACAACGCGGAGGTGTGGAACGGGGCGGCGACCCTGATGCGCGGCCGGAGGGCATCGGACTGCAACGTGCCCGACAGCAGAAGCTGAGCGGGCACCTGCGGCCCCAGGCGGACGACAACATCCCCGCCGCCCGCCAGCGCGGGCGCCTGTGCCTGCTGGAGCACCACCTCGGCGACCCCGAGCAGGATTGCGGTGACTGCAACACCCAGCCCGAAGCCTCCGGCGAGGACAGCGCTCCGCACCGGGTGTGCCGTCAGCGAGCGGAACGCCAGCTTGCCAATCATCGGGTACTCTCTCGCTCGATCCGGCCGTCCTTCATCATCAGCACCCGGCGCGCGCGATCCGCCAGCACCCCGTCGTGCGTGACGATGACGAGCGCAGTCCCGTCGGCGTTGACGCGGTCGAGCAGCGCGGCAATCTGTTCACCCGTTGACTGATCCAGTTCCCCCGTGGGCTCATCCGCCAGCAACAGGCGCGGCCGGTTCGCGAGCGCCCGCGCGATCGCGACGCGCTGCATCTCTCCCCCCGACAGCTGCGACGGGCGGTGGTCGCTGCGTGCACCGAGCCCGACGAACTCCAGCAGCTCCCGGGTCCGTCGCGTGCGGTCGTCCCTGGCCGCTCCGGCCTCTGCCTGCGGCAGCTCGACGTTCTCAGCCGCGGTGAGCATCGGCAGCAGGAAGAACCGCTGGAACACGAAGCCAATCTGGCGCAGCCGCAGCCTGCTGCGGGCGGCGTCCGACAGGCTGGAGACGTCCTGGCCGTCGAAGAGCAGCGTGCCGGCGGTCGGGCTGTCGACACACCCCAGCATATGGAGCAGAGTGGACTTGCCGCATCCCGACGGGCCACGGATGGCCGCATGCTCGCCGGCGCCGATCTCCAGCGTGACGTCCCGCACCGCCGTCACCGGACCCGCAGGCATCGTGAACTGACGGCTCACCCCGATCGCCCGGACGATGAGGCTCGAGGGCGGTCCGTTCACGAGACCACCTCGTTCCTCAGCGTTTCGGCAATCGGCAGCCGGGCGACGATTCGCATCGGGTACAGCGCCGCGAGCACCGCAGTGGTGGCCAGCAGCGCCACTTGAAGCACGAGCGCGTCAGCCTGAAAGACAAAGAAGTGCATCTCCGCGGGGAGTCCCGGCATGCTCTTGAGGATGCGGTCCAGCCAGACGGCGAGCAGGATGCCAAGCGGCAGCGACAGCAGGCCCCCGGCTCCGACGATGAGCGCCGATTCACAGAAGACGTTCGCGACTACCCGCTGCTGCGACAGGCCCAGAGCGCGAAGGGCGGCAATTTCCCCCAGGCGCTGGTTCACCGAGACGGTCAGAAGCACGGTGATGAGCAGCAGCGCAAAGGTGATGGTGACCGCCGAGAGGACGGCGGAGATCTGCCGGAAGTACGTGAAGCCGCTCTCGCTGAACCGCTCGATGACCTCGCTGTTGGTCACGGCATGCAGATCCGGCCGCAGCGCGGCGGCAGCGGCGGCGGCCGCGTCGGTGTCCCCGGTTGATGCCACGAGAATCAGATCCGCCTCGTCACGACCTCCAGTTCCGCATGCGGTGTCGATCGTTTCCAGCATGCCGGCGGCGATCCCTTCGTTCACCGCCTCGAAGGGAAACTCCGCAACACCCGCAATCTCCAGCGTCACGGCCGGAGGGGCGTCGGACTCCGCGTCGCATGCGGGACGAAAGATCATCCTGTCTCCAGGACCGAGACCGCGCTGTCCGGCTATTCCTTCGTTGATGACGACCTCACCCGGGCGCTGCACGTCGCGGCCACGGAGCACCGTCCACGGGCGCCCGGGGCCGCCAGCAACTCCCTGGAACCCGACCTGAAGGGGCACGCCGCCGTCCCCCTCGAGCCGCGCGTCGGCCAGGCGGATGGCAATGGCCGATCGGACGTGCGGCAGCGCCCCGAGCGCATCCGCCGTGCCCGACGCCCCCGTCACGCGAGGACCGCGGCCCGGCAGCGCCTCCGTGGCGGTCACGCGGATGTCGTAGCCAGTCCTGTCGAGGAGATCGCGCATCGACGTGACGAGTCCCTCCGAAAGGAGGAGCATGTCGAACAGCAGCGCACCGACTGCAGCGACACCAAGGATCCCGAGGGCCGCGCGTGCGGGCTGACGCACGAGGCTGCGCCAGGCAAATCCAAGTGCCTTCACCGGCGGGCCAGACGCAGGGCGTTGCGGCGAAGCAACACCCACGAGGCGGTCACCGTCGCAATCGTTCCGAGTGGAACGGCGACCGCAAGGCAGGCGGCGGCCACGTAGGGGGTGATCCGCACGAAGACCAGGGCGGTGTCATATCGCCACTGGAAGAAGGCGTTGATGAGGCTTTCGGAGGCGCTTGCGAGGAGCAGGCCGATGAGCCCGCCCGCCGTGGCAATCAGCAGCCCTTCGAGAAAGATCTGCACGAGGATCCGCCGCACGGGCAGGCCGATCAGCCGCAGCAGGCCGACGGTCTCGCGCCGCTCATCGACGAGCATAATCGTGAGCGCCAGCAGAAACACCGTCGACGCGATGATCGTGACGAGCGCAATGGCGAGATGGAACCGGCGCAACACCTGGAACGTTGCTCCCGATCCGGCCGCCTCAGCGGCAGGCCGGGCAGAGACGCCGGGCATCCGCGCGTTCAGGTCCCGCGCGAAGTTCCGAGCCTCGGCCGGGTCCACCAGCGCGATGTTGATTGCCTCGACGTACTCGGTGCCGGCCGGAACATCCGGCAACCGCGTCAGCGCCAGCAGGTCGGGAAGGTGCAGCCGTACCTCCCTGGGCAGGGTGCCAAGACGGGCCGGGTCTGGAACGGGCTCGTAGACGCCGGCAATCCGGAAGGGCCTGCCCCCTTCTCCGCGCGAGTCGGGCGCAAGCCGGATAATCTGCCCCTGTTCGAGCCCCTCGGACGCCGCAAGCTGACGGGTCACCAGAATGGGCGGGGCCTCACCGTCCTGCGTGGACGGCGCCGTGACGGCAAGCGCCAGCAGGACGATTGAGAGAACGGACGGCACTACAGGAATTATAGCGGGCCGGCAGCGCCCTCCCCTGACCGGACCTCTGCAATGTGCGATGAGTTACGATTCCTGACCAACGAAGGAGTCCTTCATGACCAGAGCCTCGGCGCTCGCGCTCGCGCTTGCGCTTGCGCCTGCACTCATCTGCATCTCGACCACCGCCTCCGCACAGGAGCGGCCCCTTGCCTTTACGGGGGCACGCCTGATCACCATTGCAGGCGACGTCCTTGACGACGGGGTGCTGGTGGTCGGGAAGGGGAGGATCGTGGCGGTCGGCCGCCGCGCGGACGTCAGGATCCCCGCAGGCGCCCAGGTCGTGGATGCGAAGGGGCGCACGATCATGCCCGGCCTCGTGGACACGCACAGCCACATCGGCGGAGGCGCCGGCGCGGACGGCTCTTCCCCGATCCAGCCGGACGTGCGGATCCGCGATGCCATCGACATCCTGGCACCCAGCCTGCGCCGGGCTCGAGCAGGAGGCATCACCACTGTCAACGTGATGCCCGGCTCCGGCCATCTGCTCAGCGGGCAGACGGCATACCTGAAGCTCCGGAATGGCCGGACCATAGACGACCTCCTCGTCCGCGACGCGCAGGGAAACCCGCTGGGCGGAATGAAGCTGGCCAACGGGACCAACCCCCTCAGAGCGGGCTCGACCGGACCCTTCCCCGGCACCCGCGGCCGTTCGGCGGCACTCGTGCGCGAGCAGTTCGTCCGTGCGCAGGAATACCGCGACAAGGTCAGCCGCGCAAACGGGGACGCGGCCAAAGCGCCGCCGCGGGATCTTGCGATGGAAGGGCTCGTGGAGGTGCTCGAAGGGAAGCGGACAGTACACTTCCACACGCACCGCCATGACGACATCCTCACCGTTCTCCGCCTGGCGAAGGAATTCGGCTTCCGTCCCGTGCTTCAGCACGTCTCGGAAGCCTGGAAGGTCGCCGACGAAATTGCGAAGTCGGGCCTGCCGTCCTCGATCATCATGATTGAAGCGCCCGGCGGGAAGCTCGAGACCGCCGAGGTGAGCATGAACAACGGGGTAGCGCTCGAGCGCGCCGGCGCACTCGTCGGCTTTCACACGGACGACTACATCACCGACTCGCGTCTGTTCCTGCGCTCCGCCGGCCTGGCGGTCCGGGCGGGGATGTCGCGCGAGAAGGCGCTCTTCGGCATGACACTCGCCGGGGCGGGGATGCTCGGACTTGCCGATCGGATCGGCTCCCTCGAGCCTGGCAAGGAGGCCGACTTCATCGTGCTCTCAGGAGACCCCTTGAGCGTGTACACGCAGGTGCTCGAGACGTACGTGGACGGGGTGCGGGTGTTCGATCGGACCAGCCCGCAGGACCACCTGTATGCCGTTGGAGGGTACGGAGCGGGCCGCGGCCAGTCCCTCCATCTGTCCGAGTATGAAGCCGCGGGCGACGAAGGGGGCCGCCGATGAACACGACAGTCGAACGGCTGCTGCGCGGCGCGCTGACGCTGCTTGCGGGCGCTGCGGGCCTCTTCACCCCTGCTGCCGCCGGCGCGCAGATCGCCGTCCGCGGCGAGGTGGTCCACACGATGTCGGGACAGCCGCTGCGCGACGGCGTCGTCCTGATACGGGATGGGAAGATCGAGCGCGTAGGACCGGCGGCCTCGGTTCCCATTCCGGAGGGATACACGGTCGTGACGGCGCCGGTGGTCACCCCCGGTCTCATCGATGCGCACACCGTGGTGGGGCTGGCGGGCTACCTTAATCAGCCGCACGATCAGATGCAGCTCGAGCGCTCGGCCGCCATGCAGCCTGAGCTGCGCGCAATGGACGCTTACGACGCCAGGGAGGAGCTGGTCTCGTGGCTGCGCCAGCACGGCGTCACGACGATCCACACAGGGCATGGGCCGGGCGCGCTCATCTCCGGCGGCACGATGATCGTCAAGACTTTCGGGGATACCGTCGAAGAATCGGTGATCGTGCCGGAGGCCATGATTGCGCTCACGCTCGGGCCGGGGGCGCTGGCGGACGGCGGGCGCTCGCCAGGTACGCGCGCGAAGGCGATTGCCCTTCTGCGTCAGGAGCTGATCCGCGCGCGTGAATCCGTCGAAAAGAGTGGAGAGAAGGGGACTCCCCCGCCCGCTGCCACAGGCACGGCAAGCCCTGACCCCGCAACGGTTCCCGTGAAGCCTGGTGAACAGCTTGGCGTTCGCGGCACCACCGATACCACCACCCCGGCCGGCAAACCCGCACCCTCAGGAGAGGCACAGCCGGCAGCGGCCGCCGCGGGGGGTGAAACGGCCCGTGACCTCAGGCGGGAGGCGTTCGCGCGTGTGATTCGCAGGACGACCCCCCTGCTGGTGACAGCACACCGCGCACAGGACATCGTCTCGGCCCTGCGTCTCGCGCAGGAGTTCAACATCCGGATAGTCCTCGACGGGGCCGCTGAAGCCTACCTGGTGCTCGATCAGATCAAGGCCGCGGGTGTCAGCGTCATCCTGCACCCGACGATGTTCCGGGCGGGAGATGAGACGGAAAACTTGAGCATGGAAACGGCCGTTGCCCTGCGGAAGGCCGGCATTCCGTTCGCGCTCCAAAGCGGGTATGAATCCTACGTGCCGAAGACGCGTGTAGTGCTGTTCGAGGCGGCTGTGGCTGCAGGCCACGGCCTGCCCTTCGATGCGGCGCTCGCCGCAGTGACGCTCGATGCGGCACGTCTCCTCGGGATTGCCGATCGCGTGGGCTCGCTGGAGGCCGGCAAGGACGCCGACCTCGCGCTGTTCGACGGCGATCCGTTCGAGTACACCTCCCACGTGACAGGGGTGATGATTGGCGGCAGGATTGTGAGCGAGGAACGGCGCTGAACACACCGGCCAGTCCCCTGCCACTCGTCGCGCCGCGCGTGACGCCGCCGCTCGATCCGGCATTCCGTCCGGCGGTGCTGGCCGTCCGCGCGTACGACGAGCTCGTCCGCTCAACCGGAGCCGGTGTCCCGGTGCGCCTGGCCATCGAGCAGGCGGATGGCTCCGTCTTCCGTTTCGAGACAGCCGTGCTGCCCGACGGCCATCCCGGCGCTGGCGCCAACGGAGTTCATCTGGAGCGGCTCGTGAAATTCATCCTCTGGTCGCGGGGAGGATGGCGCATTCTGGTTCACGGACCTGCACCGCTTGCGGCCGGACTGGCCGCACATTATCGGGATACCGCCACCGGCAGGTTCGACGCACACCTCGTCGGCGAGCGCATGTTCGACCACCCGCTCAGCGTCGAGCACACGGCGGAACTGCCTGATGAGCGCGCAACAACCCGGCCGCTCGGAAGGCATCTCGAGGGGAACCGCATCGGCTTCGACCTGGGAGGCAGCGATCGGAAAGCCGCAGCGGTGATCGACGGCCGAGTGGTGTTCAGCGATGAGACGGTCTGGGATCCGTACCACAAGCCAGACCCGCAGTATCACCTCGACGGCATCATGGACTCCTTGAGGAAGGCAGCGGCCCATCTTCCCAGGGTGGATGCCATTGGCGGCAGTGCCGCGGGCGTGTACGTGAACAACCGCGTCAAGGCAGGGTCGCTCTTCCGTGGGGTGCCTCCTGAGATTTTCGATGCACGCGTGAAGGATCTCTTTCTCAACGTGAAGCGTGCGTGGAACGACGTGCCGTTCGAGGTCGTGAACGACGGGGAAGTCACGGCGCTCGCAGGCTCGATGTCACTCGGCGAGAATGCCATACTCGGGATCGCGCTGGGTACCAGCACGGCAGCCGGCTACGTCACCCCCGATGGGAACATCACCTCCTGGCTCAACGAGCTGGCATTCGCCCCGATCGACTACAACCCGGCCGCACCGGCAGACGAATGGTCCGGTGACTACGGAGTCGGCGCTCAGTACTTCTCGCAGCAGTGCGTGGGCCGCCTGATGCCGGTCGCCGGCATCGATGCCCCGCCCGACATGCCGCTCCCGGAACGGCTCAAGCTCGTTCAGAGGCTGATGGCCGGGGAGGACGTACGGGCACGGCAGATCTACCGGACCATCGGCGTCTATCTCGGGTACGGCGTGGCCCACTACGCCTCGTTCTACGATCTGCGGCACGTGCTGGTGCTCGGGCGCGTCACGTCCGGACCCGGGGGGGACGACATCGTGAGCGGCGCACGCGAGGTGCTGGAGATCGAGTTCCCGGATCTCGCGCAGCGGATCCGGTTCCATGTCCCCGACGAACACGACAAGCGGCACGGCCAGGCGATCGCCGCCGCCAGCCTTCCCGCACTCGTCCGGTAAAAAGGTATGAACCCCTATCATCAGTACGTCTCGCAGCTCGAACGGCTCGTGCGCGAGGGCAAAGATTTCCCGCTCGGCGGCTTTCCTCGTCCGGCCCGCCCCGCAATACCTTCCGATGCCCCCCGCGCGCTCATCTTCGCCCCGCATCCTGACGACGAGTGCATCATTGGCGGGCTTGCCGTGCGGCTGCAGCGCGAATCCGGCATGCGGATCGTGAACGTGGCAGTCACGCAGGGCAGCAACAAGGCTCGTCAGGCCGAGAGATGGATCGAACTGCGTGAGGCCTGTGATTACCTGGGGTTCGACCTCGTGGAAACCACACCCGGAGGGCTCGAGGGAGTGAACGTCCGGACGAGAACGGACGCTCCGGCCGGCTGGGGACGATCCGTCGATATCATCGCGCGCATCATCGCGGAGCAGAAGCCTGCCGCCGTGTTCTTTCCGCACGAGACAGACTGGAACAGCACGCACATCGGCACGCACCACCTCCTGATTGACGCGCTCGGCCGGCAACCTCCGGGCTTCACGTGCGTCGTCGTCGAGACGGAGTTCTGGGGGGCAATGGCCACGCCCAACCTGATGGTGCAGTCGAGTGTCGACGAGGTGGCGGAGATGATGACGGCACTGTCATTTCATGCCGGCGAGGTGCGGCGCAATCCCTACCACCTGCTGGTGCCAGCCTGGATGCAGGACAACGTCCGCCGTGGTGGGGAGCTGGTCGGCGGACAGGGCGGGGCCGCGCCCGACTTCACGTTCTGCACGCTGTACCGGCTCGGCGAGTGGGCAGAAGGCGGGCTCCGCCGGACTTTCGAGGGGGGCCGGAGCCTTCCCGCAGGAACGGATGCCGCCGGAGCGATCGGGATCCGCCCGGCCCGCTGACACCCCAGGGGCGGCTCCCGCACCGCTCCTGGATGTCGTTCTCCTCTTCCTCCGCCTTGGAACGACGGCGTTCGGCGGTCCCGCCGCGCACATCGCGATGATGGAAGACGAGGTCGTACGCCGCCGCGGCTGGATGTCGCGGGAGCGCTTCCTTGATTATCTCGGCGCCACGAACCTCATCCCCGGCCCGAACTCCACGGAGCTCGCCATTCACATCGGCCACGCCCGCGCGGGGTGGCCCGGACTTCTCCTCGCGGGCGCGGCTTTCATCCTTCCAGCCACGCTCATCGTGCTCGCCGCCGCCTACGCCTACGTCGAATACGGCACTCTTCCGCAGGTTCGGGGGCTGCTTTACGGCGTCCAGCCTGTCG
>JACCXG010000312.1 GCA_013697225.1 Acidobacteriota bacterium | reverse complement strand
TCAGGACGCAACTGCCGCACAACGGGTACACCGGGCGGCAGACGTTCTGCCCCCAGGTGACGAGGTAGAGGTTCACGACAGGCCACCACTTCCGCTCGGCCGCCGCGTACAACGCCGCCTCCGTCTCGTCGGGGGTGCGGGTCCTGACCCATCCAAGGCGATTGGAAATCCGGTGCACGTGCGTATCGACGCAGATGTTCTCGGCGCTCCGGTGCGCCAGAATCAGCACGAGATTGGCGGTCTTCCGGCCCACTCCGGGCAGTGTCAACAATTCCGCCATGGTCGACGGCACGCGGCCGCCGTACTCTTGAACGATCCGCTCGCAGGTCTCCTTCACGTACACAGCCTTGTTCCGGTAGAAGGAGACGGGATAGATGAGCCGTTCGATCTCCTTCACCTCCAGCCTGGCCATCGCTCGGGGCTTACGGGCGCCCTTGAAGAGTCGGAGGGAGGCCGCATGCGTGACGGCGTCCCTCGTCTGGGCTGACAGCATCGTCGCGATCAGGACCTGAAACGGATCCTCTTTGTGGTCCTGCGCGATCTTTTCCACCGCAGGCTCCTCGAGGCCGTCTATCGCGCGCGCGAGCCGGCGCATGACGAGGGCAATCCGCCCCCGCGGAACGCGTGGCTGTGGCTGAAGCTTCATCGCATCGAGCGGAGGGACACCCCGTGGCTATACCGGTGTGATCGGGGGCCGGCCCTGCACGACCGCCAGCACATTGCTCACTGCCAGGTCGATCATGGCCGTCCGCGTCTCACGAGTGGCGCTGCCCAGGTGCGGGACCAGAACCACGTTCTCGAGGCCGAGAAGCTCTTCGTGCACGATCGGCTCGCGCTCGTACACGTCCAGCGCCGCGGCGGCAATCAGGCGCTCCTTCAGCGCCCACGCAAGCGCCTCCTCGTCGACGACCGGCCCCCGCGCCGTGTTGACGAGAATCGCGGAGCGCTTCATCCGCGCAAGGGCCTTCCGGTCGATCAGGTGCCGGGTCTCGGGCCTCAGCGAGGTGTGGATGCTGACGACATCGGAGGAGACCAGCAGTTCGTCGATGGACATGTCGGTCTTTGCCAAAACCGCTGTCATCCCGAACGCGGATGCTCTGGCCGCAACCGCACGCCCGATACGCCCGCGGCCGATCACCCCGAGTTGCTTCCCGCGGAGCTCGGTACCGAGCATGAAGTCGAGCGCCCAGCCCTTCCACCTGCCGCTGCGCACCAGCCGCTCCCCTTCACCGATGCGCCGCGCCGCGGCCAGAATCAGCGCCCACGTCAGCTCCGCGGTCGCCTCCGTCAGGACGTCCGGCGTGTTGGTCACAATCACGCCGCGTGACTTCGCCGCAGGGACATCGATGTTGTCGTAACCCACAGCGATGTTCGAGACGACCTTCAACTCCTGGACGCTCTCCAGCAGATCTTCGTCAATCCGGTCCGTCAGCACGCACACGAGTCCGGCCTTCCCCTGCAGGCGCGACCGCAGATCCGCCGGTGCGAGGCCGGGGCTGTCGTTGACGTCCACCTCGCACACGGCTTCGAGCCTCGAGAGCACGCTGGACGGAATGCGGCGCGTGACGAGCACGGACGGACGGGTGGGGCTCACGTGCTGGTCACCATCGGGAGGATGTGTTTCGTCAGTGGCCGTGCGACTGGCAGTAGCCGCAATGGTTGCACCGAACGGCTGGCTCGATGAGGCACGGCCCGTCCGTCTCCGGGAGCGCGTACCGGTAGTGGCTGGCGTGCGCCTGCGGAGCGTTCGACACGTCAACGGATCGTGCGGAGCCATCCGGGCCGAGCTGCCGGGCCACGGCCTGCCGGATCAGCACGCGGAGAGCGTCTTCGTCAGTGGGGGTCATTCTGCGTCCGTATAGTCGACCGCGTCGACGATGCCAATGATGGCGGCGTCTACCGCCGCACCCTTGCGCCCGAGTGCGTCACCGGCCGCCTTCCCTTCGATCACGACCAGCACGCGCTCCCCCACGCCCGCCCCGACGCCGTCCACCGCGATCAGCACGGTGCCCCGCGGCGTCCCTGCGAGCGCGAGCGGCTGGACCAGGAGCAGCTTGGCCCCCTCCAGCTTCCGGTTCTTCTGGGTTGCCACGACGGTCCCAATCACCCGGGCTATCTGCATGGGCCGGTGGGGATGCCCGTTCCGAGGGGACCGCAGGGGTTACGGAACATGCCAGTGATCCACGATGCCGACAATCGTGGCATCGGTCGGGGGCTCGGCAGGATAGAACGGAAACGCGGCCTCTCGGCCCCTCACGAAAAAGACCTGCTCACCCGTGCCGGCGCCTACCGAGTCGAGCGCGACGAGGGTGCGGCCAGCCGGATTCCCGTCAGGCGCGATGGGCTGAAGGATCAGCAGCTTCACGCCCGTGAGGTTCGCATCCTTCATCGTGGCGACCACCTCCCCGATGACGCGCGCGAGCTGCACTAGTCCCCTGGAACCGTGACGCGCCCCTGCGGCGCTGCGCCCGCGTGCGCCTGTGCCGGTGCATCATCGTGGACCTCAACCGTGTCGACGATGCCGACGATGGCGGCGTCGACCGGGCAGTCCTTCAGGCCCGCCGCCATGCGGGCCGAGCTCCCGCTGACGATCAGGACCGTCTCGCCCACGCCCGCATCGACGGTGTCAACCGCGACGAGATAGACGCCTTCCGCCTTACCGCGAGGATCCATCGGGCGCGCGACGAGCAGCTTGCTGCTGACGAGCCGCTCGTCCTTCCGCGTCGCCACGACCGTCCCGACGATCTTCGCGAGGATCATTTCGCGTTGGCAGTCGCTTTCCCGATTGGCAGCGCGTCTTCGAGGTTGGCGTGGGGCCGGGGAATGACGTGCACCGATACGAGCTCGCCGACCCGGCGCGCGGCCGCAGCACCGGCGTCCGTTGCCGCCTTCACGGCAGCCACGTCGCCACGCACGATGGCCGTCACGTACCCGGCGCCGATCTTCTCCCAGCCGACCAGCGTCACCTTGGCGGCCTTGACCATGGCATCCGCCGCTTCGATCATCGCGACGAGCCCCTTGGTCTCGATCATGCCGAGCGCCTCACCCATTTGTGCTCCTCAGAATCAGTTTCCAGTTTCCAGTTTCCAGTTCCCAGTTTCCAGTTTCCAGTCCCAGTTTCCAGCTTTTCCCAGTGTCTGCTCGCCGGTTGCCAGTGGTCAGGTCTCCAGTCAGTTGCGGGTCAACGGTTGCCGGTCGTCAGCCTGCAGTGGCCGTAATATTCGCCACCTACCCGACGGCGTGTGACTGGACGGTGGAAGCTTCAAGTGACAGCTACTTCAGGTGCCTGACCGCGTCCTCAATCAGTGCCGTGAGTTCACCGTATGTTAGCCGAATTTCCGCATCTGCGGGGCTGGCGCCCGGGCGGAGCAGACCCGGCACCAGGCCCCGGGGATCCGGTCCACCCCGGAACGCCTCGTGGTCGGACACGAGGCGCTGACCCGGCGCGGAGGGCGCCCGCACGACCTGGCACTCGGCCGGGTCGCCAGGGGCCGGATCGGTGCAGATTGGCGCCGGTGCGGCAATCCCGTACCGTCCGCGGAGATCCTGAAGCCTGAACACTTCCTCCCGCGACAGGACGCGCTCGCCACCGAGCAGCCGCGCGACGAGGCTGATCTTCGCAAAGTGCTCGATCGTCTCCATCTTGTAGTACGCGGAGAACAGGTCCTTGCCAAGGGTCAGCGCGCCGTGGTTCGCCAGGAGCATGCCGTCGTGCGCCTGCACGTACTGACGGACCGCCTCTGGCAGCTCCTTCGTCGAGGGGGTCGCGTACTCCGCAATCGGCACGCTCCCGAGCGTCGTCACCACCTCCGCGAGCACGGCGCGATCGAGCGGGATCCCCGCGACGGCAAAACCTGTCGCCGTGGGCGGATGGGCGTGCACGACCGCCTGGACGTCTGGCCGGCGGCGGTACACCTCCAGGTGCATCTGCATCTCGGAGGAGGGATCGCGATCGCCGGCGAGCTTCCGGCCGTCCAGATCCGTGATGCACATCATCTCGGGGGCCATGAAGCCCTTGCAGACGCTCGTCGGCGTCATCAGCAGCCGCCCGGCGTCCAGACGCACGCTGATGTTCCCGTCGTTCGAGGCCGTGTAGCCACGGGCGTACAGGCGCCGGCCGACCTCCACGATGTCGGCGCGGAGCCCGGCCTCCGAGCTCACCGGCCCGACCACTGCTTCCGGCACTTCTCGGAACAGAAGTACATGGTGTCACTGCCGGACCCGGCTGTAAGCGCTTGTGAGGGGACAACGAAGATCCCGCAAACGGGATCCCGGACGAGCTTCATGGCCGACGGAGGGGCGTCGCCGCGCAGCATGCCAGCGCCGTCCAGAATCGCGCGGATGAACCGCCACAGCAGCCGCGCGATGATGATGGCCAGAACGAGCCAGACGATCAGGCGCGCCATGCGTTCATCTGCCTTGTGGAGTGGCGGCTGGAACCCCGCCGGAGGCGGCCTCCGGGTGCGCCGTTCGCAGCCCCTGCAGGGCCTGGCCGGCCATGCGCGCTTCCGGAGAGTCGGGTGCGATTTTCACGACCTGCTGCCAGGCGGCGGCCGCGCCGTCCAGATCCTGTTTACCGAACGCGCGGACGATCCCGGTGTTCAGAAGCGTCTTCGTATGCTGTGGATCGAGGGCGAGCGAACGCTCGAACTGCGCCAGTGCCCTGTCTGCCTGGTTCATGTAGTAGTAGGCAATCCCCAGGTCGGTGCTTGCGTTGACGTTCTTTGGATCCACCTTCAGCGCGTCCTCATACCACCTGGCGGCATCAGCGAACCGCTCCGCATCGAAGTACAGGTCCGCGAGCTGGATGCGCACGGCGGCATCCCCGGGAGCCTTCTCGGCTGCCGCCTGCAGTGAGGCAACACGGGATTCGTCGAGCGGCGCAGTCTGCCCTTGCCCTTGCCCTTGCCCCCCTTGCGTACCGGAGGCCGCCTGCACCCCCGCCGCAGGGGGTGACGGGGCATTCCGCAGCCCCTGGCTGCCTATCATCCAGCCAGCGATCAGGCCGAAAAAGACGCCGGCGATACCGAGCACGACCGATTCCCTGGGCACAGAGAGACGATCATAACACCAGCGTTCGGGCCTCCCCGGAGAGCACCGCCAGGTATTCCCGGACGGCCCGCTCGAGCCCGACGTACAGGGCGCGGCTGATCAGCGCATGCCCGATGGACACCTCGTCGAGATGCGGCAGATCCCGGAAAAGCTGGAGGTTGTCGAGATCCAGATCGTGCCCCGCGTTCACTCCGAGCCCGAGCTCGTGCGCCAGCCGTGCCATCGCGGCGTACTGGTCGAAGCTCGCACGGCCGGTCCCCTCGTGAAAGGCGCGCGCGTACGGTTCGGTGTACAACTCCACACGGTCGCCGCCGGCGGAGGCCGCCCACCGCAGCGCGGCAGGCTCCGGCGAGACGAAAATGCTCACCCGGATGCCCGCCCCCTGCAGCCGGCGAACCGCCTCGCGCAGCTCCGCCGCCGGCGTGGAGGGATCCCATCCGGCCTGGCTGGTGATCTCCCCCGGCCGGACCGGCACGAGGGTGAACTGCGCAGGGCGGACCTCTTCGGCCAGTGCGAGAAGGTCCGGGCGGGGGTCGCCTTCGATGTTGAGCTCGACGCCCGAATCCAGCGACGGCAGTGCCGCCGCCACCGCCCGAACGTCCGGAAAGGTGATGTGGCGGGCGTCGGCGCGGGGATGCAGCGTTATCCCCGGAGCACCCGCCGAGACACAGACACCAAGCGCCTCGGTAACACTCGGGACCGCTCCGCCGCGCGAATTGCGCAGCGTCGCGATCTTGTTCAGATTGACGCTGAGCTTCGGTGGCGAGCCGCCCGTCATCCCAGGTGTTCCTTGACGGTGCTCACGATCTCGGAGGCCCAGCCCTGGATCTCCTGCTGATCCTTCCCCTCAATCATCACGCGCAGCAGCGGCTCGGTGCCCGAGTAGCGCACGAGCAGGCGCCCCTGACCCGCCAGCCGCCCTTCGATCCGCTCCATCGCCTCGACCAGCGGCGGCACACTGCGAAGATCTTTCTTCTCGCGCACACGCACGTTCAGCAGCACCTGCGGGTATGTCACGAGCTCGGAGGCCAGGTCCGCCAGTTCACGCCCGGTGTCGGCCATGACCCGGAGCACGCTGAGCGCCGTCACGATCCCATCCCCGGTGAACAGGTGGTCGGAGAAAATGATGTGCCCCGACTGCTCGCCGCCGAGTGACAGACCCCGCTTGATCATCTCCTCCATGACGTGCTTGTCACCGACGGGGCAGCGCACCATCTCGATCCCGCTGTCGCGGAATGCCACTTCCAGGCCGATGTTGCTCATCACGGTGGCAACCACGGCGTTCCCGCGCAGCTCCCCGGTGGCTTTCATGTGGCGGCCGCACATGAGGAGCACGGCATCGCCGTCCACCAGGCGTCCCTCGGCATCGACCAGAATCGCGCGGTCCCCGTCGCCATCGAACGCGATCCCCATCCGGCAGCCACGCTCCACGACAACCCGGGCGAGGGTCTGCGGGTGCGTCGAACCGCAATCGAGATTGATGTTCCTGCCGTCGGGAGTCGCGCTCAGCAGCTCGACATCGAAGCCCAGCTCCGAGAACAGGCGTGGGGCCACACTGGTGGTTGCGCCGTTGGCCGTGTCGATGGCCAGCCGCATTCTTCCGAGCCGCTGCGGCTCCGGAAGCGCCAGCCGCGCGTGGGCGATGTACGCATCGATCACGTCCGTCTTTTCCACGGGCGTGTCGGCAGATCCGCCAACGCTCCATCTCGTGTCCGCGACGATCGCTTCGACCTCCCGTTCCAGCCCCTCGGTGAACTTCTCCCCGCGTCCGGAGAACACCTTGATGCCGTTGTCTTCGAAGGGATTGTGGGATGCGGAGATCACCAGGCCGGCATCGAAGGCCATCTCCCGCGTCACGTAGGCCACCGCGGGCGTCGGCAGCACCCCGGCACTGGTCAGGTGCGCTCCTTCGGCGCGCACGCCGCGCGCGAGCTCGCGCTCGATCCACTCCCCCGATTCACGCGTATCCCGCCCCACGATGAAGCGGAGTACCTGACCGGGGCCCCGCATCGCCCGCACCAGCGCCGCACCGAGCCGGGCAACAGTCTCATGATCGAGCGGGTACTGCCCTGCCGTGCCTCGAACGCCGTCAGTTCCAAAGAGCCGTGGTGACATGGGGAAATGCCAAGAATGCCAGAAGTGCCAAGAATGCGTTGCCAGAAATGCCAGGAGCGCCAGAATGCAGGAAGTGCGAACACTTGCTGTGCTGGCCGACCCGGCGGAGAATTGAGATCTTCAGACCCTGTTATAGGCGCGCTCCTCTGCCCAGGACGTGGGTTGGCAATTTGGCAGTCTTGACATCCTTCCCGTCTACCGGATGGTGACGTCCACGGTCTCCGGGACGACGAGATTGACGCCGAACGGCTGCGATGGGTCGAACTGGACCCGAAGATTGTACCGGCCCGCTCCGAGCCCATCAAGATCGGCGAACACGTCGATAGCGTCCGGCTTCAGCGAGGCCACGGCGTCGCGGCGGCCTCGCACCGACACCCGGACCGTTTCCGGCAGGATCTGCACACGAAGCGCGTGCCCGAGATTACGGGCTCGCACCGGCACCCCGCCGAACTCCCGCTCGACGGGCGCCGGAAGCACCGCAACCACCACCGTGGCGCTCTGCGGCTCGACGAGCCGCACCGCCGCATCCATGACCCCGACCGTGACGACGTCGCGAACGTTGTCGCGTGCGCCGACCACGCTCACCGGCTCGGTGGTCGCCTCCGCAAGCTTCTTGACCCGGCTCTCGGGCCCGCTCACCTCGACGGTCGCCGGGTCGGAGGTCACCGGCCCCACAATGAAGCCGGGGGCCGGCTCTCCTTCGACCGGGGCTACAACGGGAACGACCCGCCGCGCCGATCTCTCCAGCTCCAGGCCGATGGTGCCCGGCACGACCTGCGTGACCTCCACCCCGAAGGGCGATCGCACCTCTTCGTTGCGGATGTGGAACAGGCGCGACCCGGACCGCGCCCCCGTGAGATCCAGCACCGCCACCACTTCGCCAGGCTCGAGCCTGCTCAACAGGGTGGAAGAACCACGCAAGCGCACGTCCACGGTGTCGGGGGGATCCCCCACGACCTCGAGCTGGGTGGGGATGTTCCGGAGCTCTACAGGCACCCGAATGATCCGCTCCACGACGTGCTCGCCCGCGACGGTCAGCCACAGCAGCGTCGCCATCGTGAGCGCCACGAACTTCAGCCCCAGGTGACGAAAAGGGTGGTAAGCCATCAGGCGTCGTAGGCACTCGACGCGCGGCCTCCCGCGCCTCGCCTGACGATGATGAACGTGCGGAGTCGGTCACGCAGCTGGTCGGGGCTCAATGCAACATCGATCCGTCCATTCATCGCCAACCCTATGTGGCCGCGTTCCTCCGACACGACGATCGCCACCGCGTCGTTCTCCTCGGTCAGGCCAATGGCGGCACGATGGCGCGTGCCGAGCTCCCGGCTGACGCGCGGATTCACAGTCAGAGGAAGGAAGCACGCTGCGGCCGCCACCCGATCCTCCTGCACGATGACAGCGCCGTCGTGAAGCGGTGACCCTGGCTGGAAGATCGTGACGATCAGGTCGTATGTCAGCGTGGCGTCGAGGGGAATGCCGCTCTCGATGTAGTTCCGCAACCCGATCTCACGCTCCACCGCAATGATGGCCCCGACTTTCTGTGACGAGAGCATCGTTGCCGCGACAACCAGCTCCTCTATTGTCTCGTCGTCCGCTTCCTGCCTGTTGAAGTATCGAAAGAAGGGTGCCTGACCGAAATGCGCCAGAGCCCGCCGGATATCGGACTGGAAGATGACGATGGCGGCAAATGCAACGTACAGCAGCATGTTGCGCACCATCCAGTTGACCGTCTGCAGAGGGGCCAGTTGCGAGGCGTAAAAGAGCCCGACCAGCAGGAGCGAGCCGGCCGCCATCTGAACGGCGCGCGTGCCGCGGATGAGCTTCAGGAATTCATAAATGAGCACCGAAACGATGGCGATATCGAGCAGATCCCACCAGCCGACAGGGGGGCGGCGAAACAGACTGGTGACGTACTCGGACACGCGGGTAGCTTATCAGGAGCCTGTCTTGGATCGCGCCGGGGAGGGGTATCTTACGCCGGCGGACGTTCGAGCCCGAGCTCCTTCCAGAGCCACTCGAAATTGTAGGCAGCACCCCCCGCGAGAGCGGCGCGCTCCCAGCCGTTCTCGAGCCTCTTCAGCCGCTCGATGAGCTTGGCGCGCCAGAGCCGGCCCTGGGAGGCACTCCGGGGCGTGCGATTCCCGAGATCCGGGTCCGGCCGGTCGAGCCACAGAAGATAGTGGCGGTCGTAGAGCTCCCGAATGGCCCGCTGCTGCGCCTCGGGCAGCCCAGTGGCCGGCGAGGGCGGGGGGCGCAGAAGGTCGTGCATCGCCTGGTCCAGCGCTTCCAGAGCGGTGGCACGGTGCCGCACGACATCCCCCACCAGCCCCTCGATCCATGCCCGGCCGCGCGCCACACGCGTCTGCGACGTCGACTCGAGCACGACGCGGCCGTTCTCGAAGCTCCACTGCCCCACCTGACGCAGCCCCTCGGGTCCCTGCTCGCACCAGGCGAACCGGTCATCCTCCAGCGGGCGGACATCGGCGTGCCCTCGAATCTTCGCCCGGACCCCCTCGACATCCGCCGTCTCGAAGACCGCACGGCAGAACACCAGTGGATCCCCTTCCGCCACCGTCACCTTGGGCGGCTCAGGGAACACCACCTGCTCCAGCCAGAGGTGATTGAACACCGCGCCGTGCTTTCTAAAAAAGGGGGCCGAATCGTGCCCGGGGAACCGTCGCTGATACCGTCGGTGGAGGCGCCGGAATTCCCCGACGACGCGCTCCTTCGCGACGGCGGGATAGACGTACAACCCACCTTCGAACAGGTGGCCGCCAAGCCCGTCCGAGGCGACCCGCCCCCCGACGAGGTCCCACGTTGCGACCTGCAGTGAGGTGCTGCGTTCGATGACGAAAAGGCGGGAACCGTTCCAGAGATCGAGGAGACGAAGACCGCGTCCCCGGTCGATCTGCTCCACTTCGTAGAGCCGCAGGTGCGCGCGGCCGAGCCGTTGGATGAGCCCGCGTTCATCAGGCGTCAGCCCTTCCCCGTGCTCCTCGAGGAACAGATCCGTCACCGTCCCGTCTCCCTCGAGATCCCAGTCGAACAGGAACCACGCGTCGTATTTCCGGCTGCCGTCGGCTGATTCCATCAGCCATCGCAGCGCGTCGGCCCCTCTCGTGTGCAGCGGGTCCCCCCAGAACACCTTCTCGGCGACCGTGTGATCGTCATCGAACGCCGGCTGCAGCGCAAACTCGAGGAGCTTGTCGAAGGCGGATTCACGGGTGTTGCCGGCGCGGCGCGCCACGAGATCGGCCGCGTCGCTTTCGGCGCAGCAGTCTCTGAACATCCGGCCGCTTCCGCACGGGCAGCGGTCGGTCCGCCCAGGGCCTGTCATGGCGGGGAATTCTATCCTGAGGAGGAGAGGATCAGGTCCGCGACCCGGACGACCTGCGCCATCGCCTCCACACCGTGGACGCGCACGATGTGCGCACCCAGGAGCACGCTGGCTGTCACGGCAGCGGCCGTCGCCCACTCCCTGTCGCACGGGGAACGGTCGCCGACAGCTCGCTTCAAAAACGACTTGCGCGAGGGACCCGCAAGGAGAGGACGCCCCAGCACGGCCAGCCGTCCCAGCGCACCAAGTGCGGCATACGAGTGCTCCGCGCGCTTGGCGAACCCCAGGCCTGGATCCAGGATGATCGCGTCACGAGAGATTCCTGCGTCCAGGGCACCGGCCATGGCCGATTCGAGCTCCGCCACCACCTCTTTCGCCACATCGGCGTACACGGCGTCCCGGTACATGTCGCGCGAGCTTCCCCGGTTGTGCATGAGGACGACCGCGGCTCCTGCCTCCGCGACGACGCGGCCCATTCCGGCGTCCCCCCGCAGGGCGGTCACATCGTTGACGATGGATGCGCCGCACGCGATGGCCTCGCGCGCGACCTGTGCCTTGTAAGTATCGATGCAGATCGGGACCCGCCCCTGAGCCGCGATCCCCTCCACGACAGGCAGAACCCGGCGAAGCTCCTCCCCGGCCGGCAGCGGATCGGCGCCCGGCCTCGTCGACTCACCGCCCACGTCGAGGATGTCTGCCCCCTGCTCGATCATCGCGAGCCCTTCTTCAACCGCGCGCGCGGCATCGAAGCGAAGGCCGCCGTCCGCGAAGGAATCCGGGGTGACGTTGATGATGCCCATTACCAGCGTGCGCTCGCCGAGCACGAGGTTGCCGCCTGAGGGAAGGGAGAGGGAGAAGACTGGGCGGCTCATTGATGGTGGAAAGGGAAAAGGGAGAAGGGAAAAGGCTTCTCCCTTCTCCCTTTTCCCTTTTCCCTTTTTCTCTATTCCTGCGGAAGCGGCTTGTTCAGCGGCGGGAGCGGCGGCACGATGGAGGGCCGCTCTTTCGGCTGGCGGCGGCTGTCGTCGCTCGTCGGCTGAGCGGGGGCGGCGGGACGATGCTCCTCCAGCGTTTCGCCGTTGACGATCCGCTGCACCTGGTCGGCGTCGAGCACCTCGCGGACCAGCAGCTCCTCGGCGATCCGTTCGAGCGCCGTGCGGTGCTGTTCGAGCACGCGCCGCGCGCGCGCGTAGTTGTCGGTGACGAAACGCTTCAGCTCCTGGTCGATACGAAGAGCGGTGTCTTCGCTGTAGTCCTGGTGCTGGGCGATCTCGCGACCGATGAAGATCTGCTCTTCCTTCTTGCCGAAGGTGAGCGGCCCCATCGCGTCGCTCATGCCCCACTCGCAGACCATCTTCCTGGCGAGCTCGGTCGAGCGATCGAGGTCGTTTCCGGCCCCGGTCGTCATGCCGTGCATCGTGATCTCTTCGGCGATACGCCCGCCAAGGAGGATCGCGATCTGATCGTTCAGGTAATCCCGCGAGTAATTGTGCTTGTCGTCGACAGGCAGCTGCATCGTCACCCCGAGGGCCATGCCGCGCGGGATGATGGTCACCTTGTGGACGGGATCGGCGTGCGGCAGCACGACTGCCAGCAGCGCGTGCCCTGCCTCATGCACGGCGGTGACCCTCTTTTCATCGTCGCTGATGATCATCGAGCGGCGCTCGGAGCCCATCAGGACCTTGTCCTTGGCGAACTCGAAGTCGAGCATCCGCACGACCTTCTGGTTGTAGCGGGCGGCATTGAGTGCGGCCTCGTTCACCAGGTTCGCGATGTCAGCCCCGGAGAACCCGGATGTCCCCCTCGCCAGCACGTGGATGTTCACGTCGTCGGAGAGCGGAATCTTCTTCGTGTGGACGGCAAAGATGCCCTCGCGCCCCTTGACGTCAGGACGGTTGACGACAATGCGCCGATCGAAGCGGCCGGGCCGAAGGAGTGCGGGATCGAGCACGTCCGGACGGTTGGTCGCAGCAACGAGGATGACCCCCTCGTTCGATTCGAACCCGTCCATTTCGACGAGCAGCTGGTTCAGCGTCTGCTCGCGCTCGTCATGACCGCCGCCGAGCCCCGCGCCGCGATGGCGACCGACCGCGTCGATCTCGTCGATGAACACGATACAGGGGGCGTTCTTCTTGCCCTGTTCGAAGAGGTCACGGACGCGTGAGGCGCCGACGCCGACGAACATCTCGACGAAATCGGAGCCGCTGATCGAGAAGAACGGGACGTTCGCCTCACCCGCAACAGCGCGTGCGAGCAGGGTTTTGCCGGTTCCCGGAGAGCCCATCAGCAGCACGCCTTTGGGGATCCGGCCGCCGAGCTTCTGGAACTTCTGAGGCTCCTTCAGGAATTCGATGATCTCCTGGAGCTCTTCCTTGGCCTCGTCGACGCCCGACACATCCTTGAACGTGACCTTTTTCTGGCTGCTCGAGGAGAGCTTCGCGCGGCTCTTGCCGAACGACAGGGCCTTGTTCCCGCCGCTCTGCATCTGCCGCATGATGAAGATCCAGAAGCCGATCATCAGGAGGATCGGCGCCCAGGAGTACAGCAGCGCCGTCCAGGGGCTGGTCGCCTCGGGCTTGGCTTCCATCCGGACGCCGCGCTCCTGAAGGATGTTGCCCAGGCGCTCGTACTGGGGTGGCGCGTAGGTACGGAATTCCTTGCCTGCGGCGCCTGTCTCTTTCCCGGTGATCTGATTCCCGCTCATCACCACGGACTGGACCTGGCCGCTGTTCACCTTCTCGAGAAAATCCGTGAACAGGACGGTGTCCGGCCCGGGCCGAATCGACTGGGACACGCTCCAGATCATGATCCCCACGCCGACGAGGACGATCCAGAACATCAAACTCTTTAGAGTTGAGTTCAACCTAGGCCTCCTAACCGCCTTACTTTCAAGAGTATCACGCCCTCTTCGGGCGCTGTGACGCGAAAATCCTCAGCCACGGAGTGCCCCGCGACCCACACGATCCGGTCGTCCCGATCGACGACCAGGGGCAGGGAATCACGCTCCCTTCGTGGCACCTTCCGGTCGGTGAGGAAGTCCTGCAACTTCCGTCCCCGGCCACCCATCCCGAGGGGCCTGAACCGGTCCCCCTTCCTCCGTGTCCGGACCGTCAGCGGCTCGCCGAGCGGGCGGGCGGCGACAACGGCCAGCGGGCCACGCGACGGGGGCAGGCGAATGGCCCCTGCCCTGTCAGCCCGGGTGGCCTCCACTGTCCAACCCCCGAGAACCGCCTCCCCTGGAATAGACAACGGCACCCGCAAGGTGTTCCAGTTCCGCCCCACCGTTGGCTTCCCGCAGACCACCGCGTGCCCGACCCGCGTCGCCACCAGGCCGGGGAGCGCCAGGGCCGCCCCCTCGTCACCGCGGGCAAGGCCCAGAACGCCGTCGATGTGGCCGAAGGCGATGAACCGGCCGGGAGCAGCCAGCTCCAGGGCCTGCCTCACCACGCGGGACGCAATCGCACGGGGCAGCTCCAGCAGTGCAGCCGTCTGGAGCTCCGTACCCCGTTCTGTCTTTAAGACGACGGATTGCGCGACTTCGGTGGCGATCCGCTCCAGGTACTCCTCGTCCTCACGCGCGATCTGTGCCTGCCGCGCCAGCACCGGAACAATTCCGGGCGCGTACTGCTCGAGGGACGGGATCAATGCCTTCCGGATCCGGTTTCGCGGAATCCGGACGTCCAGATTGGAGGCGTCGTCCCGGAACTCGAGCCCGTGCCCCTTCAGGTACAACCGCAGGTCGGCACGGCTGATCTCGAGCAGCGGCCGGATCACCCGCCCGGCTCTCGGGCGGATGCCGCCCAAACCTCTCGACCCGGCGCCGCGGGTGAGGCGCAGCAGGAACGTCTCCGCCTGATCGTCCAGACTGTGCCCCACCGCGATGACGTCAGCCTGGCGCCGCCCGGCTGCCTCCTCCAGGAACCGGTAACGGACTACGCGGGCAGCATCCTCGAGCGAGCGCCCCTCCCGCAGTGCGGCCGCCATGACATCCTCGCGCCCGACCTCGATTGCCAGATCGGCGGCAGCCGCCAATCCGCGGCAGAATGCCTCATCCGCGTCAGCCTCGGCCCCCCGGAGCTGATGGTTCAAGTGTCCGAGCCCGGCGATGGTCAGCTCGCGGCGGTCCTGGAGGACACGAAGGATGTGCAGCAGCGCGACCGAGTCGGCGCCACCCGAAATCGCGACGAGCACGCGTCCCCCGGCCGACAGCATGCCGTGTGACCGGATCGTCCGTAGGGCCCGTGCGGGGAGGTGCATAGGCAGAAGAGAAAAAGGAGAAGGGCCTGCCTTTTCCCTTCTGCCCGCTCGTGTAGAACTGGTGCCGGTGCAGGGACTTGAACCCCGGACAACGCGGATATGAGCCGCGTGCTCTAACCAACTGAGCTACACCGGCGAGAAAGTGTTCCATTTTACCACGCTCAGCCATCGATGAGCGCGGCGGCCAGGAGCGGAAGCATGATCTCGTGGTGGCCGACGAGGGAGTAGCCGCGGCCAATCCCGGCGACCGGCCGGGACACCACGTTGGTCTGAGGCCGGTACAGGCGAAGGAAGTCGAGGTTCACGGTGGTCAGGCCGTCGAGGCTGATGCCCTTGTTCCGAGCCAGCGCCACCGCCTTCAGGAACACCTCAGGCAGGATGACTGCTGATCCGCAGTTGAGGTAGACGCCACCACCGAGGCGCCCCACGTTCGACGCGAGAAAGCGGAAATCCCTGAGGCTGCCCTCCCCGAGAGCGGACCCGGAGGCCGCCGGGTGCATGTGGATGATGTCGGTGCCGATCCCGATATGCACGGTGACCGGCAGTCCGAGCCGGGTCGCCGCCGCGAGCAGGCTCAGTTCCCCGTGCGGGGGCTTGCTGTGGTCCAGCCATCTGCCAACGGCCTGACCGATGCCAAGGCCGTCGCTCACCCCCTCGTTGATCGCGGCGTTCAGAAGCCGCCCGGTCTCGTCGGCCATTCCGAAGAGTCCCGGTCCGAGTGCTTCGTCCACCTCTTCCGAGGTGCCGCCCGACAGCGCCAGCTCGAAGTCGTGAATGACGACAGCGCCGTTGATTGCGAGGGCTGAAACGAACCCGCGCTCCATCAGGTCGATGATGACCGGGCCCAGCCCGGTCTTCACGACGTGGGCGCCGAGGCCCCACAGCACGCCCCGGCCGTCGGCACACGCCTGCCGGACGGCGCCGACGACTGCCCTGAAGTCGGCCGCACCCAGCATGTTCGGCAATGATTCGAGCAGGCCGCTCACGCCCGTGCCCCGTGTGAACGGACGTGCGAAGTCGGCAGCGTTCGCCTTGCTCCGGCGCGAGGCGAGCGGATACGTCCGCACGCTGGACAGGTCGAACTCCTCGTAGGGCATCTTCATGGTCGACTGACTATAGCGCCACCTCCATCGAGCGGCATTTGATATCACGGCTGCAAGGCGGTACAACGGCCGGGTGCTCGTCTCCGACTTCGACTTCCCCCTCCCCGACGAGCTCATTGCACAAGAAGCAGCGCCGAGAGGCGCGTCGCGCATGCTCGTGATGCGCGGCGACACAGAAGTTTTCGAGCACGCCACTGTCACCGACCTGCCGGCCCTGCTGGGTGAAGGCGATCTGCTCGTCGTCAACGACACACGTGTCTTTGCCGCGCGGCTGCTCGGCCGTCGCGTCCCGAGTGGCGGTGCCGTCGAGTGCCTCCTCCTGTCCCTTCCCGCTCCTGGTGCGGACGGCAGCGTCGAGTGCGACGCGCTCATGCATCCAGGGCAGAAGCTCAAGCCGGGGGCCATCGTCCAGATCGGCGAGGGAGAGCAGACGCTGGCCTGCGAAGTGCTCGAACGCAAGTTCTTCGGGCGCCGGCGGGTGCGCCTGACCGCCCTGGGCGGCGGCAACGTCGCAGCACTCGTCGATGGGGTCGGTCATATGCCGCTGCCGCCGTATATCAGGCGCGGCGACACGCCCGAGGACCGTGAGCGCTATCAGACCGTCTTCGCCACAGCGCGCGGTTCGGTCGCGGCGCCGACCGCCGGACTGCACTTCACGCCAGCCATCCTCGAAGCTCTCGAGGCCCGGGGGATTCACACGGCGGCAATCACCCTCCACGTGGGGTACGGCACGTTCAAGCCGGTCCGCACAGATGTGGTCGAGGAGCACACCGTGGATCCGGAAAGCTACGAGATCGGCAGCGACGCGGCCGATCTCGTGAACGCGGCCCTGGACGCCGGAAGGCGGGTCATCGCGGTTGGCACGACGACGACGAGGGCGCTGGAAGATGCAGCAGTGCGCGGCGGCGGACGCATCAGGGCCGGGCGTGCCGAGGCGACGACTTTCATCTATCCAGGCTTCCAGTTCCGTGTGATTGGCGGGCTGATGACGAACTTCCATCTCCCCCGCTCGTCGCTGCTGATGCTCGTCTGCGCCTTCGCCGGCCGTCAGCGTGCACTGGCGGCGTACGGGGAGGCGATTGCACGCCGGTACCGGTTTTACAGTTACGGCGATGCCATGCTCGTTCTCTGACGGGATCCGCCCAGGCAGTAAGATGCCTCCGAGGTGAGATGGCAGAGCCCCAGAAGGCGGACATGACCGAGCCGCCAGGACCAAAGGCAGGTTCCCCGGCAAACGACGGCCCGTCGCGCCCTCCTACGCTCACAGCGCCTGCCGCGGAGGGGGGAGACCCGGAGTCGGACATCCCCGTCGCCCGGGGGCCCATCGATGTCCGCAACATCGCGCTGACCGTGCTGACGGTGCTCGCCGGCATCCTCATGCTGCAGTACGCCCAGCCCGTCCTCGTCCCGATCGTGGTGGGCATCCTGATCAGCTACGTGCTGGCGCCCCCGGTCACCTCCATGGAGAAGAGGGGCATTCCGCGCGCGGTGGGGGCGTTCCTGGTCCTTGGACTGCTGTGCGGGGGCATCGGGCTGGGGGCCTACACCCTCGCCGACGAAGCGATGGAAATCATCGAGAACGTGCCGATCGCCGCCCGCCGCCTGGTCTCGCGGCTGGAGTCGCGGCGGCAGGAGGGAGAGGGCGCCCTCGAGAAGGTGCAGGCGGCGGCGCGCCAGATAGAGGAAGCGGCCGAAGAAGCGACAGAACCCACGCCGACCCGTCGGGGCGTTCAGCGCGTGCAGGTCGTTCAGCCCGCGTTCGCGGCGAGCGACTACCTGTGGGTGGGGGGCAGGGGGCTCGTCGCGCTGGCAGGCCAGCTCACGATAATGATCTTCCTCGTGTTCTTCCTTCTGCTCACCGGTGATCTCTTCAAACGCAAGCTGGTCTCCATCGCGGGCCCGACGCTCACGAAGAAGAAAATCAGCGTGCAGATCATGGACGAGATCAACCGTCAAATCAGCAGCTTCCTGCGCGTACAGGTGCTGACCAACGTCCTGGTTGCGGTAGGGACCGGCATTGCGCTCTGGCTCTTTGGTGTCGAGAACTTCGTGCTCTGGGCGCTGTTGTCCGGCCTCTTCAACTCCATCCCGTACCTGGGGCCCTTCCTGGTGACCGGCGGCCTGGGCATCGTCACCTTCATTCAGTTCGACGATCTGCTCACCACCACCTATGTCTGTGGAGTGGCGATGACCATCACCAGCCTCGAGGGCTGGATCCTGCGTCCGGCCCTGATGAGCCGTGCCGCACAGATGAATGCGGTCGCCATCTTCATCGGCCTGCTCTTCTGGACGTGGGTCTGGGGTGTGTGGGGGACGATTCTGGCGGTGCCGATGATGACCACGCTGAAGGCGATCTGTGACCGCGTGGAAGGTCTTCAGACAGTGGGGGAACTCCTGGGGGAGTAGCTCGGGAGAGGCGAGCCGGAGGTTCGCGTGTGCTCAGACGAGGCTGAAGCGGGTCAGCAGCCACACGAGCAGGATCACCGGGGTGATCGCAATGACTCCAAGGATGCCCAGGCAGACGAAAACGAAGACATAGTCACCTCTGCGCGCCGGTTCGCCCGGACGCGCGTGCCGCTCGAGCAGTGCCAGGTTCCGCATGTTGGCTTTCCAGCCGATGTCGGCAATGTTCCCGAGGATGGGCACCAGCCCGATCAGCATGTCGAAGCCCGCATTCAGGATCATCCGGAGCTGCACGATCATCGGCAGCCGCATGTGGATGGCCTGCAGCAGGATCACTCCCGCAAAGACCGGCGCCGTCATGTCGCCGAGTCCAGGGATCAATCCCAGAATCGGATCCAGGCCGAATCGGATGCGCGTGCCCGGAATCCGGAACGCGCTGTCGAGGAGCACCGCCCAGCGGCGGAGCGCCTCGAGGGCCACGGGGTCGCGCGGCGGCCTCACGCTCATGCCGGAGACACGCCGTCGGCTGACGGCCGGGGTTTGCCATCCGCCGCTGCAACGTGGTACGAAGGTCTGCTGTGCCGACGACACATATGCGAGTCTGGCCTGGCGCTCCGTATCCGCTTGGTGCCACATGGGACGGCGTGGGCGTCAATTTCGCCATTTTTTCCGAACACGCTACCCGCGTCGAGCTGTGCCTGTTCGACTCCGTCGATGCCGAAGTGGAATCGGTGACCATCGCGCTGGCGGAGCAGACGGACATGGTGTGGCACGGCTATCTCCCGGATGTCCACCCCGGCCAGCTGTACGGCTACCGCGTGCACGGTCCGTTCGCGCCGCAGGCGGGGCATCGCTTCAATCCCCACAAGCTCGTCCTGGATCCGTACGCGAAGGTGATCGGCCGGATGGTCCGGTGGGATGACTCGCTGTTCGGCTTCCGCCCGGGAGAAGACGACCTGGGATTCGATACCCGTGACAGCGCCCCGTACGCGCCGCTGGCCGCCGTGGCCGACACGGCGTTCACCTGGGGGGACGACCGGCCGCTGCGCATCCCGTGGCACGAAACCATCATCTACGAGTTGCATCCGAAGGGGTACACCAAACTCAACGGGAACGTTCCCGAGGGGCTCCGGGGCACGTACCTCGGACTCGCCACCGAACCGGCCATCCGCCACCTCATCTCGCTCGGCGTCACAGCCGTGGAGCTGATGCCCGTCCACCATCATACGGACGAATGGCACCTGGTGCAGAAAGGCCTGAAGAACTACTGGGGCTACAACACCCTGTCGTACTTCGCGCCGGATCTGCGCTACACGACGGCCGGCACCCCGCTCGAGAGCGTGCGCGAGTTCAAGATGATGGTGCGTGCCCTGCACGCTGCAGGCCTCGAAGTCATTCTCGACGTCGTCTACAACCACACGGCGGAAGGGAATCACCTCGGGCCCACGCTCTCGCTGCGCGGGATCGACAACACCTCGTACTATCGCCTGCAGCCCCATGACGCCCGCTTCTATCAGGACTTCACCGGGTGCGGCAACACGCTCAACATGCGCAGCCCGCGCGTGCTGCAGCTGATCATGGACAGCTTGCGATACTGGGTGCTGGAGATGCACGTCGACGGCTTTCGCTTCGACCTTGCAAGCGCACTGGCTCGTGAGTTGCATGCCGTCGACAAGCTTGGGGCCTTCTTCGACATCATCCATCAGGATCCAGTGTTGTCGCAGGTCAAGCTGATTGCCGAGCCGTGGGATCTGGGTGAGGGGGGCTATCAGGTCGGCAACTTCCCGACGAAGTGGACGGAGTGGAACGGCAAGTACCGTGACACGGTGCGCCGCTTCTGGCGTGGCGATGACAACGTGCTCTCGGAACTCGCGACCCGGCTGTCGGGCAGCAGCGACCTGTACGAACAGAGCGGACGCCGGCCCTACGCCAGCATCAACTTCGTCACGGCACACGATGGGTTCACCCTTGCGGACCTCGTCAGCTACGGGCAGAAGCACAACGAGGCCAACGGGGAAGGGAACGCCGACGGAGAGAACCACAACATCAGCTGGAACTGTGGTGTCGAAGGCCCGGCATCCGACCGGCGGATCCTGGAGCTGCGCGAACGCCAGCGCCGGAACGTGATGGCGACGCTGCTGCTCTCAATCGGCGCCCCGATGATCAGCGGCGGTGACGAGATGGGGCGCACCCAGCACGGCAACAACAACGCATACTGCCAGGATAATGAAATCAGCTGGACCGACTGGGACCTGCCACCTGCTGAACGGGATTTTCTTGACTTCACCCGGCGGGTGATCAGGATCCGGAAGGAGCATGCGGTGCTGCGGCGCCGGAAGTTCCTCCAGGGCCGGCGCATTCGCGGGGCGGAGGTGCAGGACATCGCCTGGCTTGCACCCTCCGGTCATGAGATGACGGACGCCGCGTGGAACTCGCCCGACGTGGGACGCATCGGTGTGCGGCTGAACGGGAACGCCATCGACGAGGTGGACGAACGAGGTGAGCGGGTCACAGGCGACACGCTGCTGCTGCTGTTCAATGCTGCCCGTGACGCGATCCCGTTCGTGCTCCCCGCCACCACTGCCGACGAACGATGGGAAACTCTCCTGGACACTGCTGACCCGTGGCTTCCCGCCAGGCGCCTGCGCGCCGGCGACCGGTACGAGCTTCGGGGACATTCGATGGCGGTCCTCCGGTTGAGCGGCCGCAAGGAAGACCTCCGCCGGACGGCCGACTGGGGCCCGATGGGCGTGTACTGACCTCCAACTTCGACGTGAACCACAATGGCGAAGACGACTGAGAAAAGAAGACCCCCGGTGAAGAAGACCGCACCGGCCGTACAGAGCACACCGGCCTCCCCTGGCCTCGACCCTCAACTGCTGCGCCGTGCCGTCGTCGAACGGGTGCACCCTGAAGTCGATGCGGGGCGGTTTCCAATCAAGCGGACGCCGGGCGAAGAGGTGGTCGTATCGGCTGACGTCTTCACCGACGGACACGACACGCTCGCGGCGTCGCTGCTGTACCGGCAGGCGGGAGCGCCCGGGTGGACAGAGGTGCCGATGCAGGCGCTCGGCAACGACCGCTGGCAGGCCCGGTTCGTCGTGGATGCACTCGGCGGGTACGAATACACCGCCGAGGCGTGGATAGACCGGTTCGGCAGCTGGCGCCACGAGGTCTCGAAAAAGGTCGGTGCAGGGCAGGAGGTGAAGAGCGAGCTGCTCGAAGGGGCCGCACTCCTTCGCGAGGCCGCAGAGCGCGCGAGGGGCGATGCCCCGGACGACAGCCGGCGCATCGGAGAAACGGCTGGTGTGCTGGGGGACGACACGCTCCCGCAGGCCCAGCGCGTGGCGCAGGCGCTGACCGAATCGCTGGAAACCCTGATGGCGCGGCACGCCGACCGCTCGCGCGCCACCCGGTACGAACGCGTGCTGCAGGTGATGGTCGAGCCCGAACGCGCTCGCTTTGGCGCGTGGTACGAGATGTTTCCGCGCTCGGCCGGCCCGGATCCAAACCGCAGCGCCACGTTCGAGGAAGCGGCCGATCGGCTCCCGTACATCGCGGCGATGGGTTTCGACGTGCTCTACCTTCCGCCCATCCATCCCATCGGCCGGAGCTTTCGAAAGGGCAGGAACAACACTCTCGATCCCGGGCCGGACGATGTGGGGAGCCCGTGGGCGATCGGGGGGGAGGCCGGCGGGCACGATGCCGTGGAACCCGGACTTGGAACGATCGAGGACTTCGATCGCTTCATGGAAGCGGCGCGCCGTCAGGGTCTCGAGGTGGCGCTGGACCTTGCGTACCAGGCGTCTCCCGATCACCCCTACGTCCGCCAGCACCCCGAATGGTTCCGCCAGCGGCCCGACGGCACGATCAAGTACGCCGAGAACCCGCCGAAGAAGTACCAGGACATCTACCCGATCAATTTCGAGTCGCCGGAATGGCAGGTGCTCTGGCAGGAGCTCAAACGGATCATCGAGTTCTGGATCGGGCACGGCGTGAAGATCTTCCGGGTGGACAATCCGCACACCAAGCCCTTCCGGTTCTGGGAGTGGGCGCTGGGGGAGATCAAGAAGGCGCATCCCGAAACGATTTTTCTGTCGGAGGCGTTCACCCGTCCGAAAGTGATGCGCTACCTCGCCAAGTCCGGCTTCTCGCAGTCATACACGTATTTCACGTGGCGAACCGCGAAAGACGAGATCACCGAGTACTTTACCGAGCTGACCAGGACTGACGTCCGCGAGTACATGCGGCCGAACCTGTTCGCGAACACGCCGGACATCCTGCACGAGTACCTGCAGCACGGCGGGCGGCCGGCGTTCCAGATTCGCCTCATTCTGGCCTCCACCCTGGGGGCAAGCTACGGGATCTACAGCGGGTACGAGCTCTGTGAGCACGTGCCGGTGAAGCCCGGGAGCGAGGAGTACCTGGATTCGGAGAAATACCAGATCCGCGTGCGGAACTTCGACCAGCCGCACAGCCTGGCGGAGTTGATCCGGCGGATGAACATGATCAGGCGCGATCACCCGGCGCTCCACCGGGACCGCGGCCTGCGCTTCCACCAGACCGACAACCCCAAGATTCTCTGCTACAGCAAACGATCGCCCGACGGGTCCGACCTCATCCTGGTGATCGTGAACCTCGATCCCCATCACATGCAGCACGGCTTCGTGCAACTGCCGCTCACCGCCTGGGCGCTGCCGATCGACGGCGGGCTGCAGGTGCTCGACCTTCTGGCGAACGAGCGCTACTACTGGCGGGGAGAGTGGAACTACGTCCGGCTGGATCCGCAGGCGCGCGTGGCCCACGTGCTTCACGTCCAGCTGCCGCCGCTCCCGCCGCAGGACGATTCGCCGCTGCCGCTCCAGGGGTGAGTTCACATGGTCAACTCACAACTGTCAACTCACAACTGCCAACTCCCAATTCCCAACCTCCAATTCCCAGCTCCCAACGTCCAACTGCCAATCCCCAAGGCCCGAGTAGCAACTGCCAATGTGGCGTGCAAGCGGGGCGCTTGGCGCGGGGAGCAGGCCGCGGGCAGTGCACAGCAGGAAGTGGTCAGCAGGAGCAGGAAGCAGGAAGCCGGCAGCGGGAAGCCGGCAGCAGGAAACTGGAAGCCGGAAGCAGGAAGCGCGGAGCTGAAAACAGAGCATGAGTGAGATGCACACCACCGTCACCAAGGACCCACTCTGGTACAAGGACGCCGTCATCTATCAGGTGCACGTCCGCGCCTTTTTCGACAGCTCGAACGACGGTATCGGCGACTTCGCGGGGCTCACCGAAAAGCTCGACTACCTGCAGAGCCTCGGGATCAACGCGCTCTGGCTCCTCCCCTTCT
>JACCXG010000301.1 GCA_013697225.1 Acidobacteriota bacterium | reverse complement strand
AAGGCCTTCGCCCACCGGCAGTCGAAAGAGGCCGTTGAACATCAGCGTCGTGACGCTGCTGTCGCTCACGAGAAAATCCGGGACGCCGGCCGCTTCGAAGAAACCCGGCCGATGACTGATGTCCACCTCGAAGCCCGCGACGCGCCCCATCCAGCCGAGCGCCCCGCCGTAGTCGACCTTCGGTGAGCGCCAGCCCCACGTGCCGGCGGCTCGGCGAATTGCGGCTGGTGCTCGGTTTCGGCCTGGTGTTCTTCGGATTGCAGTACATGGGCGAGGCGGTGGCTGCTGTTGGCTGGTTTCCTGCTGTCGGTCACCAGGGGCGCGTACTGCTCCACATCCAGCGCGAAGATCTGGCTGGACACGGTGGTGCCGATGTTCGAGCCCATGATGACGCCGAGCGACTGCGGGAACGTCACGAGACCGCCGTTGACCAGCGCGATCACCAGGATGATGGTCACCGATGAAGAGTCGAGGAGGGTGGTGGCGACGGCTCCCGTGAGCACTGCGGCGAGGCGGTTGGTCGTGAACCGGCCGAGCAGTCCGCGGGCCCGGTCGCTGGCGAGTGGCTCGATCGCCGTGGCCAGCTGGAAGACACCGAACAGAAAAAGGACCAGCCCGCCGAGAACGTTCAGGAAGATGGTGGGCCAGTTGACCGTAATTGCCGGGACGACGTGGTCATCGTGCGTGCAGTGTGACGCTCCCATGTAAACAAACTGTGCCTCGGGTGGACTTTCCGGGACGATGCGCCATCCGGGGGTGGCGGCGGCACGAAGGCAAACGGCTCTATCCGGCGGCAGCCACGATTCTGATCACGGCCGCCGACGCCGCACGACTGGCGGCGGAAGAGCGTCGGCGGGATCGACGCGTCGCATCCCCATCCGCCTGACTCTTGGAATTCCGCTTCCGGCGGCCAGCGCAGGCCTCTGAGCGCGGGTTCGACCCGCTTGTCGGCAGGTCCAGAGCGACGGTGGAGGCGGCCAACGATGCGGCGCCGGCTCACGGTTCGGCCCGTGGAGGAACGTGACCGAAACGTGAAACTTTCGTGAGCGGCACGCGACTCAGAGCCGGTAGCTTGGTTAGGCTTGGCTAGGAAGAACCGCGCGCACGTCTAACCTATGGATCCTCCGCGCCCGTCGCGCAAGGAGAGCAGAAATGGCAGAAAAAGCAGGAAAAGCAGGAAAAGCACGAATGAAGAGCATGCCCCAACTCGGTAGAACCATCGCATGGGTCGTGGGGGTCGCGGCTCTCGTGGTCCTGAGACCCACACTGCCAGCCGCTCAGGTGCAGGGCTGCCCTCCGGGTCTTCCGGCGACTCCTCGCCCTGCCCCGTTCTTCGTCGCCTCACCGGACTGTCAGGGCTGGGTCCCGAACGACCATCCTCTCGCGGTGGGCAGCCCCGAGCGGCGGTTGCCGCCGGAGCCACCGCCGTCCGGTCCACCCATGACGCCTGGAGTGCGCGCGTTTGCGGAGCGCGGAGATATTCGCGCTTTGCCGCCCCTGCTCAAAGGGCGGCTTTTGGAATTGGCGGCGCGGCCGCACACCTATGAGCCCATGACGGTGTTCAGCGAAGCCGACGATCCGGGCTTCCTGGTGCAATTTTACAATGTCGACACCACGGGCTTTCAGCCCAACATCTTTACGACGACGATACCCGGGATAAATGATGGAACCAAGCCGACGGCCACCGGTCCGAACGGCGATTTGCCGACCATCGGCACCATTCGCGTCGTCCTTGAACCCAAACCCGGACTTCCGACCGATCCGAACGACCCGCGCGCCTTTATCGACATGTTCACCGACGTTTCCGGGCTCTTCGTCATCAACAATGAATCCGGCTGGTATGAGGGCTGGGTCATCCGGGACATCAAAGTGCCTGTGATTGCGCCGCCCCGCGCGAACGGCAGGGCTCAATACGGGACGATAACGCCCGAGGACGCCGCCAAGAACGCCGGGATCGGGACCGGCAACAACGCCATTCCCGGCCGGTTCGCCACAACTGACGGCAAGGATTTTCGCCCGTTCAGCGTGAATGACGTCTTTCCCGAAATTCAGTCCAACGGCGTTCCAATTCCGGTCAGCCTCGGCACTTTTAATGCACTGCAGCAAAGCGACATTCACGCTTATTGGGAGTTTAATCCGGGAACAAACTTTATCTTCCCGCATTATGAACTTCCGTTCACCGGCGGCACGCCCGGAAGTTTCGCCAATCGGATGCTCGGCGGCATTACGTCGATCGTTCCCGGTTCAGGTCCGGCCGGGACGGGCCCACGGCCTTTCGAGAGCATACAGGGCGGCAACGACCCGCTGCTTTACGGCGATGATCCCAACAATCCAGGCGATCCGGACCGGGCGGAGGTCAGCAGTCTCAACGATATCAATCGGCCGATGCCGCCCAATCCCGCCAATCTCGAAACGCGGCTGCGCTTTATTCCGAGCCGGCTGACCGAGGAGATTTTGTTCGACGTCATGCTGCGCACGGCATCCTTCGAACCCAGCGTCACGAATGTCGGCATGCGCTTCTTTCTCTCCGAAGCCTACCAGACTTCGCTGATAGACCAGAACAATGACGGCGTCCTTTCGTTTCAGGAAGTCAATATCCACGGCACGTCGGACGGCCAGCCGAACACGCGGCTGTACCTGCCGATCACCGCCTTCAATCGTTATGCGATGACGCGGGAGTTGAACGACGGCCTCCTGGCGCCGCGGTTCGCTCCCGGACAGCGGGGATACACGGTCGCCGGCGATCTCGTCCTCGTGCCCGGACGGCCGACCGCGTCGGTTCCGCGCGATGCCGATGACCGGTAAGCGGGTGTGACGCCTGGACGGGGTTGACGTGAGTGGCGCTGGAGGACGGGTCAGTGCCTCAATCTCGTAGCCCTGCCGCCGGCGCGCTCCTGAGAGGCGCTCGTGCCAGCCGTGCGTGGCCGGCTCTCCATGCGCACGTGGGGAAGCCGGCTATGCGCGGTTGGTACTCGAGCCGCTGCGGGTCCGGCGCGGCGACGCACGGTGACGCAGCCAGAGCGCCGCCCGGGGCCGTTGGCGGACGTTGCCCCCTGGGATGCCGTTCCACGGGCCACATCGTGTCAGGCAGCCGATGGCCGATCCGGTGCGACGGGTTGGTCTCGTATGAGGACGCCAGCGCTGGATCGAAGCGGCCAGCCTGTCGCTGCCACCTCGCCGAGCGCCTTTGACGGCTCTTCCCATTACTCGCGGGCCAGATTCTTGGAGATCACGACGATGGGTTTTGAGCTGTTGAATATCGGTCCAGGCGAACGCGCGTCCGGCCACGAGCGGGTTACCCATGCACCAGATCCGGAAGCAGTCGTTTGGAGGGCGCGCCGGGTGTGATGGACGGCTCCCCATGCGCTTGCCGCAGCGGTGCCATGTACTTGGCCAGGATGTCGCCGCCCCTGAACAGCGCCAGCGTCAACTGAGTGGCTTCATCAGGGGACGCACCGCCCGCGATCAGCTCGCGCCAGCGGTCTTCGAGATGCTGCGAGCGCTCGTCGACGATCTCACGCTCGCGGGTCGGTGAGAGCCGCAGCGACGACAAGCGAGTGCGGACTTCCTGCGTCCAATCAGGCATGTTCGTCTCCCGTCACCCGGCGGACGGCTTCCACAAATGCCGCCCACGTCTTCTTCTGCTGCGCCAGCACGCGCCGCCCTTCAGCCGTCAGCCTGTAGAAGCGGCG
>JACCXG010000156.1 GCA_013697225.1 Acidobacteriota bacterium | reverse complement strand
GTTATCGGCGCTCAGCGCCGGATGCGCAAGGGGATGAACGTCTCGACACGTTCAGAGGGACTTCTCGCGGCGATTGCAATGAGGAACTCCCCGGTGGCAAGACTGCTGAGAGGCAAATCGAGCACGTACTGCCCTCGGCCGGGGGATCTGACCGGCAGCTCCGCGAGCGTCGCCCCGCCACGGCCGACCAGCTGCGCGGTGATCTGGGCTGCCGCGGACTCCACCCCGTACGTCGTCCCGCGGACGAGGAGGCGGTCCAGCCTGGAAAAATCACGACCGGCAAACGGTGTGGGCAGGGGCTCCGCTGAGAGGGTGCGGAACTCGGCGGGGTTCCGCGCCCGGGAGACGACCGGGGTGCTCAGGGCCAGCGTGGTGTCGGCGGGATTGGGGACCTGGACGTCGCGCTGCTCGCGATCGATGACCTCCCCGTCCGCATCGAACACGGTCAGATCGAGTTCCACCAGCCCGGGACCGGCAGCGAACGCCAGGCCACTGCCAACGCCCTCGTCACGTCCCTCGAACACCGTTTGCCCGTCTGACTTCGCGATGAGGGCCACCGCCGCAGCTCCGCCGCGCTCCTCCGGCGTATCTCGCGCCCTCCAGGCCAGGGTCACGTTCATCCGGTGGTCGGTCTCCGGCGCCATCCCCACCCAGAACTCGGCGGCGCGGCGAGAGTTGTCCGGGGTGAGCTCGCTGAACGCGGTCGAAACCGGCGACGGCATCGCGGCCGCCGCGGCAAGGGCGCGAGCGCGGGCGACATCCGCCGCCCGCGGCGCCCAATACCCGTTGCGCGCGCGAACCTCGACTCCCGGCTGCCTGACCCGCACTTTGATCTCGCGGAACTTGCCATCGAGCTGGCCGTCGCTCGGCGCGTAGCCAATCAGATAGAACGCACTCGCGGTGCTCACGACGCGGCGCAGTGCCCCGGTGATGTCGTTGCTGACGATCGGCTCTGCGCCGGTGGCACCGGCAAGCGAGGCAAGGAGCGACGACATGCCGCTCGCGAAACCTCCGGTGCCTGCCTGCAGCCCGCGCGGATCCACCGTGTAGACGGCTGTGTTGTTGTCGTTTGCGGTACGGATCAGATCAGAGACGATACGCGGACCGTCCTGACCGAGCCGCCCCAGGCTCTCGCTGACGAAGATCACGGCCTTCCTGCCCTGCCGCAGGGATCCGAGGTGCATGATGGCGCTCTTGAGTGCGCTGGTGGTCACCTGGGCCCGGATGCGGTCGACGTCCTGGGCATTTCTCAGGTGCGCCTCCTCCACCGCGCTGCGCGCCGGAATGTAGATGCCGCGGCGCCCCTTGAGCACGTGCACGCGGTCGGCCAGCGCACGTCGGTCCCTCGAGAACTGCAGGGCCGACACCGGCGTGAGTTGATCCATCAGCGCGACGAGGTCGGTCGGGCCGAAGGCCTCGAGAACAAATCGTGTCAGCTGATCGCGCGCGCGCATCGCGCTGGTGAACTGCTCGATGTGATACTCGTCCCAGAAAAGCAGGAACACCCGCACGTCGTCACGGGCAGCTTCGGTGGCGGCGTGTTGCGGAGAACGGATAGGAAGAGAGAGATCGTCGGTCGGCTCGCCGGTGGCGTCCACGAGCTTGAACGACGTGATGGCCTGCACTTCACCGTTTTCACGGAGCTCGAAATCTTGGGCGGTCAGCGAACGCACGGGTGCGCCGCTCTTGTCGATGACACTCACATCGACCCGTACGACGTCGGTGCCGGTTCTGAAAACTGGGGGACGCGGCTGTTCCTGTTCGGCGGCATCCTGCCCATGGACCAGAGCGGTCAGCAGGCCTGCGATCCACACGCACGCAAGGAGAGAGCGGCGAGGCATGGTCAAGGAAATGCTACCACGTGGCCGACCGGCGGAGCCCCCTCGAGAGCTGGTTCAACAGACGTCAGCAACGTCCGGGAGAGGTCCAGAGACTCCGAGGGGGCTCCGCGGCTACGCGTCAGTTCCGCGGCGCCGGCCTGCGGCCGGCAGGCCGCCCCTGCCTCGTCTGATCCGGCGTCTGGGCCAGCCGCTCGCGCAGGGTCGCACGCTGCTCTGCGGTAAGCACCTGCGCGATCTGCTGCTGAACGGTGACCAGATGGGCCAGGCGGGCGGACTGCGCCTCCGCGATCCGTGCCTGCAGGTCTGCCAGCTTCTGCATGTCAGGGACATCGGCCAGCAGTTCCGCCTGAAGCTGCCGATGGAGCCCCCCTTCCGCCGTGCCAGCAGCCGGGGCCGGCTGCGCCTCCCGTATGGCGCGAATCTGCTCTTGCTGGCTTTCCGTCAGATCGAGTCCCCGGAGCATCATCATCGCCCCGCGCCCGCCCCCGCCGTCAGGTCCCCGCCCCGGACCCTGACCCTGACCCCGCCCGGGCCCCTGCGCGCCTGCCACGCTCATGGCCCCGAGCCCGAGCAGGACCGTCATTGCAATGCTCAATGTCACACGCTTCATGATTGCCTCCAAATCGTTACCGTAGACGCGGCCCTGACGGCATCAACGGGCTGCTGCCCGCCGCCGTAACCGCGCGCTCTTCCGTCATGACGCGGGTGACCACCCGCGCCCCCTCAGCCAGTCCGGGGGCTTCTACTTCGGTGTAGATGCCGTCCCCTGCACCGGCTCTCACGGACCGGGGCCGGAGCCCCACCTCCGTGTATTGCCAGACCGTCGGCCCCTCGGCCGACAGGCCATCCGCCCCGAGCGCCTTCTTCACGTCGTCGGAGGGGCGGAACCGCAGCGCCGCCGACGGGACCCGGAGCACGTTCTCGCGTCGCGCGACTTCAATCGTGGCGTGCGCGGTGAGCCCGGGCTTCAGCTTCAGCTCGGGGTTCGGCGCCGAGATGATCGCGGCATAGGTCACGACGTTCTGCTCGACCACCGGGTTGAGGCGCACCTGTTGCACCCGCCCGGAAAACGTCTGTTGCGGGTGCGCATCCACCGTAAAGGTGACGGCCTGCCCCGCCCCAATCGTGCCGACATCCGACTCGTCGACGCTGGCCTTCAGCTGCATTTCCTCGAGGCTCGCCGCCAGGTGGAACAGCGTCGGTGCCTGGAGGCTTGCTGCGACCGTCTGGCCCACGTCCACGTTCCTCGCAATCACGATCCCGTCAATCGGGGACGTGATCACCGTCTTCGACTGGTCCACCTCCGCCTGCCGCAGTGCTGCGCGGGCCTGGGTCACCTGCGCGGCGGCCGACCGCGCCTGCGCCTCCGCGGACCGCACGGAGACTTCGGCCCCTTCGAGCTCGCTTGCCGGGATGAGCTGCCGATCCGCCAGTTCCCTGGCGCGGTCCCGCTTCACCTTTGCATCCGCGAGTCCGACGTTCAGCCGGTCGAGCTCCGCCTGGGCACGCGTCAGGTTCGCCTGCGCCTGCTCGATCGCACTCCTGAAGAGCGCCGGATCCAGGCGCGCGAGCACCTGCCCTTTCTTCACGAGCGAATTGAAGTCCGCGTGCAGCGACTGGATCGTGCCGGAAACCTGCGTCCCCACATCCACTGTCGTCACCGGCTCGAGGGTGCCCATGGCCGAGACCGTGCTGACGATCGGCCCCCGCGTGACCACGTCGGTGATCACCGCCGGCGCCGCCGCGCTGCGCCGGGCGTTCAGCACGCCCGCACCGGCCGCCGCCGTTGCGATGGCCACGGCAACGATGACGATGATCCTCCGGTTCCTGCGTATCATGTGATCTCCTCCCGCCCTGTTCCCTGTCCCACTCACTCAGTAAACGTTGCGGACGTGGCACGGGCATGGCCACCGTGTGAAATATCCATGACGGGGCCGGAGGGCGCGTTTTCGGCCGGTACCTCCGGCTACACTGAGCCGAGACATGGACCCTACACGCGCCCCCGCCGGTGCCCGTGTGCTGCTCGTCGAAGACGATCCGCACATCCGGGAGCTCGTGGAGCTGCACCTGCAGCTCGAAGGGCTGACTGTCTCCGCCGTCGGGAACGGCAACGAGGCGCTGGCGCGCGCCCGGGCCGATTCCTATGACCTCGTCGTGCTCGACCTGATGCTGCCGGGGCTCGACGGGGTCACGGTCTGCCGCGCGATCCGGCGGGACTCGCGCAACGGCGACACGCCCATCCTGATGCTCACCGCCCGGCGGGACGAAGTGGACAAGGTTCTCGGCCTCGACAGCGGGGCCGACGATTACCTGACCAAACCTTTCGGGGTGCGGGAGCTCGTCGCGCGCGTCCGCGCGCTGCTCCGGCGGCGGCGTGCCGTGCTCGGCGGCCATGCACCTGCCGTGCAGGCAGGCGAGCTCCTGATCGAACCTGCCCGCCGGCAGGCCCGGCTGGGTGAGCGCGAGATAGAGCTCACCGCACACGAGTTCGAGCTGCTGTATGTGCTCGCGGCCAACCGCGGCATCGTGTTCAGCCGGGAGGCGCTCGTCCAGCGCGTCTGGGGTGAGGACATGCACGTCACGGTGCGCAGCGTGGATACGCTCGTCAAACGGCTGCGGCGGAAGCTCGAGGCCGACGCGGCCGACCCGAAGTTCATCCTGACGGTCTGGGGTTCCGGGTACAAGTTCGCCGATGCCTGATCCTGTCTGGTTTCGCAGCCTCTACTGGCGCATCGCGATTGGCTTCGTTGCCATGCTCGCGGTCCTGCTCCTGCTGCAGGCAGGCCTGTTCCTGTGGCTCACCGGCGAGTTCGCCGCCTCGACATCCAGCAACACGCCGCAGCAGATCGCGGATCTGGTGGCGCGCGATCTCTCCGATGCGCTCACCGACACGCCAGGGCTGAACCTCGACGAGTTCGTGCGCGAGCGGTTTCAGGATGTGCGGCAGCCCTTCGTGGTGGTGATGCGTGACGGCCAGAGGGCCTCGAACCGCCCGGGAGCGCTTCCCCCGGGGTTCGGCGAACGCCCCGGCCGTCGTGGCGGGCCTCCTCCGGGTTTCCCGGGCGGGCGCCCCCCCGATCGGATGGGACCGCCGCCCCGGGGTGAACGCGACGGCCCTTCCCCGGAGGGCTTTGGCGGCCGCCGAGGCGGGAGAGGCGGACCCGGCGGTCCGAACATGGCCCCCATCGTCGTCAACAACCTGCAGGTGGGGCATGTCGCCGTGCCCTCCGGTCCGCCGCCGATGGAAGTGGTGCTGCGGGAGCTCGGCCCGACACTGATCTGGGCCGGCCTGGCACTGCTCGGCACGGGCGCCGTCATGGCGGCCCTTGTGATCTTCCGTCCCGCGCGCAAGCGCCTCCGGTCCCTGGAAGAGGCAGCGCGGGCGCTGGGCGAAGGGCGCACGGACGTCCGCGCCGACGAACGGGGTGGCGATGAGGTCAGCGCCCTGGCTCACACCTTCAACCTGATGGCCATGGAGCTCGAGGCCCGGACGACAGCGTTGTCCGATTCCGACCGCGCGCGACGCCAGCTTCTTGCCGACGTGTCGCACGAGCTGATGACCCCGCTGACCGCGATCCGCGGCTACACGCAGACGCTGGCGATGCCGGATCTCGCCGTCAATCCGGCCACCCGCGCCCGCTACTTCGAGATCGTGGACCAGGAAACCTACACGCTCGAAGCAATTATCGGAGACCTCCTGGACCTGGCGAAGCTCGAAGGCGGCGGGGAGACGCTGACCTTCGAGCCGGTGTCGGTGTCTGAGCTCTTCGGACGCGTTGCCGATCGCCACGAGCCGACGCTGCGCGCCAGGCACATCAGCCTCGACCTTGAAGCTGCCGACGATGTCGAGATGAACGGGGACGTGCAGCGGCTCGAGCAGGCGCTCCAGAACGTCGCGTCGAATGCCATCCGCCACACGCCAGACGGAGGGCGCGTCGAGTTACGCACCCGCGCGCAGAATGGCCACGTCCTGATCAGGGTGCGCGATACGGGCCCCGGCATTCCGCCGGAGCACCTGCCGCACATCTTCGACAGGTTCTACAAGGTGGATGCGTCGCGTACCGCAAGCAGCTCCACGGCCGGGAGCGGCCTGGGCCTTTCGATCGTCCGCGCGATCGTCGAGCGCCACGGCGGACAGCTGACAGCCTCGAATGCGCCTGAGGGCGGAGCGGTGTTCGAGATCCGGCTGCCGCGCGCGCGCTCCGGCGAAACCCCACAGCCCCAGGTGTGACATGTGCCGCAGTATTCCGGCTGGAGGTTCCCGCAGGCGCTTTCAAGCCGGGGCTCTACACGTGCCAGGTGAACATCATCGACACGGTCGCCGGGCGCTTCGCGTTCCCGCGCCTGAAGCTGCTCGTCAGATAGACGGGAGAGAATTAGCGAGTCCCGGTCGCGAGTTCCCAGTTGCCGGTTGCCGGTTGCCAGGAAGCGGAAGTGCCATGCCCGCGACCCGAAGGCCGCGGGCATCGGTCCCTCACCGCTTATCTTACCGGCTCAAGCTGACGTTGAGCGTCGTCGTCTCCCCGCGCCGCACGGCAACGTCCGCGGTGTACGGCCGGAACCCCTCTCTCCGGACCTCAATCCGATGAGTGCCCTCTGAGAGCTGGAGCGTCAGGTCACCTGCCAGCGGAGACTCCCACCGATCGCCGTTCACGATCACTTCTGCGTCTCTGGGCTGGACCCTGACGGCAATCGCGCCGTACTCACTCCGCTCTCCGTCGGGGAGGGCAGGAGGGGTTCCGCGCCGCGGCGGCTGCGACTGAGGAGCACTCTGCGCCGGCGCAGGTCGGGCCTCGGGCGTCTCACCGGGCCCCAGCGGCTGAAGCACCTGCTGAATGGTCAGCGTCGCGCCAGGCCTGAAAAGCACCTTCTGCCGGAACGGACGGTAGCCATCGAGGTGAATCTCCAGCTCGCGCTCCCCTGGCGCAAGCCGCAGACGTTGTGCCCAGCCGTCGAAGTCGTCGACAACGCCGACGAAGTAGCCGTCGATGTAGACCTGCGCTTCCTTCGGCTCTACCTGCAGACGGGCGGCGCTGCTGTAGTCAGCGTAGTACCGGCGGTAAGGATACGGCTGCGCCCAGTGCCCGTAAGGATAGAACCCATACGGGCTGTACCAGCTGCTGTATAGCCAGGGGGAAAAGCCGCCATAGAAATAGAAAGGAGTGTACGAGACCGGCCTGTACGGCCGGGAGGGAACGTACACGACTCTGCTCCGCGCCGGGCGTGGTTCGGTTCTGCGCTGCGCAGAAGCTTCGGCCGGGAGCATCAGCGTGCATGTCGTGACGGTAGCAAAGCCCGTCGCCAGGACGAGCCATCGTGTGGAGCGGATCACCGGTGACCTCCGAGTACCCAGGGCAGGCAATTTTTCCGGGAGCAATCCAAATGCCACCAAAGCGCCCGCCCCTCGTGCATACTCCAGCGGCCTTTCGTCACCGCACGGCATCAGGCGTGTACCGCTTACAGGACATCCTTTTATTCGAGGCTCTTGATGAACAGCACGAGCGACTCGACCTGCGCATGGGTGAGGACCCCGGCATAGCTGGGCATGCCTGCCCCGCCCGCCTCGTAGCCGGACACGATCCTGGCCGACGGCTGCAGAATCGACTCGCGCAGATATGCCTCGTCGGCGACGACCCGCAGCACGCCGTTGGCAAACGTCCGGGGCCTGCCGAACAGCCCATGAAAGGACGGTCCGAGCCTGGCAACGGAGGTCTGCTCGATCGAGTGACACGCGACGCAGCCGGACACCTGGTAGAGCCGCCGCCCTTCTTCCACGCTCACAGGAGCCGCCG
>JACCXG010000295.1 GCA_013697225.1 Acidobacteriota bacterium | reverse complement strand
ATATTCGTCCGCGCGGCCCACTCCAGCGCCTTGACCGGGTCCTCCTTCACCAGCGGCTCCACACCCAGCCACACCATCGTCGGCAGGTTGTGGTCCTCGGCGTCAGCCGCGTGCAGCATCAACTCGCCCGCAACGGGCCACCGCACCGAGGGATCCATGCGCTGCAGCGCGGACGCGAGGTAGAGACGGACGACCGGAGAGCGGTCGTCGCGAGCCATGCGCGTGAAGGCTTCCAGTACCTTCGGCGAAGGGGAGGCCTCTTCGGTCATGAGCTGCACCGCCCAGGCGCGGATGTGCTCGTCGGGATCGGCAAGTGTTTCAAAGAGCGCGTCGGGCGTCCAGCCGCCCGTCACGTGCAGCGCCCACATCGCCCGCAGCCGCCAGTCCGGATTTGCATCGGTCCGGAAGATGCGCTCGAGCGCGTCGTGCGTACCCTCCGAGAGCTTGCCTTGAGACGCCCGGTGCTGAAGGATGACGCGCGCGCGGCGCGCATGCCAGTCGCTCCTGTTCCTCTGCAGATCGACCAGCCGGGCGTCAGGCATTGCCCGGAGATCCGAGAAGCGCCCTTCGAAGTTTTCGGCCTGAGACTCCTTCGGCATGATCCGGAAAATCCGTCCGGTCTCCTGGTGGAGAACATCTTGTCCGCAGATATCGGCGTCGTGCCAGTCCAGCACGTACACCGCCCCCTCCGGGCCAATCTCGAGGCTGAACCCAATCCACTGCGCGTTGTTGGCCATCATGAAGTCGTCGCCGTGATGCGCGGTGAAACCCGATCCCTTCCGGACCAGCACGTCGGAGAGCACCCCATGCTCGTGGATGTTGGCCATGAAGATCCGCCCGTGCTGTGCTGCGGGAAAGGCATCGGACTGATATACGCGCGCCCCGCCGTGAGCGGACCGATGACGATGATCGGCAATGGTCTGGATGTCGCTGTACACGTACGGGTTGAAGTGCTGCCCCCCCTGGCGCTGGTAGATCCCGCCGGGAACGACATGCCAGAGGTGCGGGATCACACAGGCGCTGATGAGCAGTTGCCCCTTTGCGTCGTAATCGATGCCCCAGGGATTGCTGAACCCGTGGGCCACCACCTCGAAGACGTCCTTCGTCGGGTGGTAGCGCCACACGCCGCCATTGATGTCGACTCCTTCCCCCTCGAGGAGATCCTCGGGAAAGGGTTCCTTGTGGCCGTACAGCCGCCCTTTGCCCTCCGGCTTCCGGACTTTGGACGGGGTCGCGTAGCCCTGGAGGCCGTACAGCCAGCCGTCGGGGCCCCAGTGCAGGCTGTTCAGCGTCTCGTGCCGGTCGCGGATCCCCCAGCCGGTCAGGCGAACCTCGATATCGGCGACGTCGGCCTTGTCGTCACCGTCGCGATCCGGGATGAAGAGCAGGTTCGGCGGGGCGCCCACGAACACGCCGTCGAAGCCGACCGCCAGGGCGGCCGGAAAGGTGATCCCCTCCATGAACACCTTCCTGCTGTCGGCAACGCCGTCACGGTTCGTGTCCTCGAGAATGACGATCCGGCTGGTCCCGGCGTTGGAGAACCCCTTCTCGCGGTTTTCGTAGTCGTGGTTCTCAGCCACCCACAGGCGCCCGCGATCGTCCCAGCAGAAGGCCATCGGCTGCGCGATCATCGGCTCACCCGCCCAGGCGTTGGCCGCGAACCCGTCGACCAGCGTCATCTGCGCGGCGGCCGCGTCCGGCGTCAGGAAGGTGGCCTTACGCCCTTCCTGCTGCGCGATCCCCCAGAGCACCGAGGTGGAATAGGTGGACTGGTTCTTCGTGAACTCCTCCCAGGATCGGGTCATGGCCACGTCCGAGAGCGTGCCGGTGTAAACCACCAGCTGGTGGCGGATGACTTCCGTGCGCCCCCGGGCGAGCGTCCAGTCACCGGCGCGCGACCGTGCCGATCCCACACCCAGCTGCCCGTCCACGCGCCAGGCCTGTGGATACCCGAGGTTATCGGGATGATCGAAGATCGCGATGTGCGCGAGGTCGTCGCGCCCCTCGACCTGCATCCCCACGTCGATCCACATGGCGCGCTGTCCCTCGGCGCGCTCGTTCCGCTGCCGCGCCGCGTTCACGACCTCGCCGGTGATTCCCTCGCGCCAGGGCATGCGCAGGAACAGCCCGCCGTAGTCGTACTGCCCGACGGTCACATCAGCCTTCGCTTCACCGCGCCATTCGAGATCGAGCACCAACGTGCCGTTCTGTTCCCGCATCGACCAGCGCTGCGTTTCGGTCAGGATCGTCTCCCCTGCCGCGTCGAGGAGGTCGTACACCGTCTGCCAGCGGACCTGTGGTCCGCGTTCCTCCAGGATCGTGGCCGACACCCTGCGCCAGTGGTCCCCCTGCGGGTTGTGAAAATAGTCGCGGCCGTTCAAGCGCGTGAAGCCCCAGTACAACCCCGTCTGGTGCGGGTGGTGTCCCGGGCTGAACTCCGTGAGCACCCCCCGCCCGTCAGGGGCGGCAATGGGATGCAGGTAAGGACGCATGTCGGGCCTGGCATGCTGCGTGACGAGGGGCTCGCTCGCACCCGCGCGGACGACGGTCAAGGTTCCGGCCTTGTCGTCCTGCTGAAGGATTAGTCCGGTGCCCGGGGGCGCCGGGTCTGGCGGCGGCCCCTGGTTCTGCTGCATCAGGGTGACCGACGCGCAGCCCACAGCTGCAGCGGCTATGCAGACGAACAGCGCAACGGAGAGATGGTTCTTCGGATCGGGCATTCGGGATCCTCCAGCGCCGGCGCCCGGCGCGGCGGCGGCGCGATATGATATCCCGCCGACAGCTCCGATGATGCACACAGACCGCTTTCGCGCACCGGCAGACCTGCTGCCCGACATCGACCGCATGTTCGAGCTCTCCGCAGGAAAGATCCGGAAGCTCGACGCCACGTGGCGACCCGAGCTCGGCTCGCCCGTGTTCACCGTCGGGGGGCGTTACCAGTCCCGCGGATGGACGGAGTGGACCCAGGGCTTTCAGTTCGGGTCGGCACTGCTGCAGTTCGATGGGACCGGAGAGCGGGAGTTCCTGGAGCTCGGGCGCGCGCGCACCCTCCAGCGCATGGCGCCTCACCTGACGCACGTGGGGGTGCACGACCATGGCTTCAACAACGTCAGCACCTACGGCACGCTGTGGCGGCTGGCGCGCGAAGAGCGCATCGAGGCGAGTCCCTGGGAGCGGCATTTCTGCGAGCTTGCGCTGAAGGTGAGCGGTGCCGTGCAGGCGCGCCGCTGGACCCGGCTGCCGGAGGGTGGCTTCATCCACTCGTTCAACGGCCCCCACTCGCTGTTCGTCGACACGATCCGGTCGCTCCGGGCACTGGCGCTCTCGCACGGGCTCGGCCACCATCTCTCCGAAGAGCAGGATGCGAACGTGAGCCTGCTGGAACGGTTGATCCAGCACGCCAGGGCCACGGCATCCTATTCCGTGTACGCAGGAACCGGGCGGGACAGCTACGACCGTCGCGGCCGCACCGCGCACGAGAGCCTCTTCAACGTGGTGAACGGATCGTATCGCGGCCCCTCCACGCAGCAGGGCTACTCACCCTTCTCTACATGGACGCGCGGGCTTGCCTGGGCCATGCTCGGGTTCGCCGAGCAGATCGAGTTCCTGGCGGTGCGCGCGGACGAGGAGCTGGCCCCCTTCGGCGGCCGCACGGCCCTGGACGAATGGATGTTCGAGGCCGCGCGCGCGACGTGCGACTTCTACATTGCCGAGGCAAGCGCCGCTGACGGCGTGCCTTACTGGGACACCGGCGCGCCAGGCCTGGCGGCACTGAAGGACTGGGCGCAGCGCCCGGCGGATCCGTTCAACGACCATGAACCGGTAGACAGCTCGGCTGCGGCAATCGCGGCGCAAGGGCTGCTCCGGCTCGGGCGCGCGCTTACGGCCCAGGGGGGCAGCGCCCAGGACGGTGCGCGCTACGAACAGGCGGGCCTGCACGTCCTGCAGACGCTGCTCGACCCGGCCGGCCCCTACCTGTCGAGCGATCCCGAACATGAAGGGCTCCTGCTCCACTCCGTGTATCACCGCCCGAACGGCTGGGATCACGTTCCTGCGGGCTCCCGCATCCCGAGGGGGGAATCGGGCCAGTGGGGAGACTACCACCTGCGTGAAGCCGCGCTGCTCGTGCGCCGCCTTGCCCGCGACGAACCCTATCTCACGTTCTTTGCCGGGTCGGCGTCATGAGCACCGAGCGCGTGGCGCTCGTCACGGGAGGCACCCGCGGCATCGGCCTCGGCATCGCGCGCGCCCTCGCCAGCGAAGGGTGGCACCTGGCGCTCTGTGGCGTGCGCCCGGAGGAGGCCGTTCGAGGACTGATCGAGACGTTCGACGGCCGTGCCGACTACTGGCAGGCGGACGTCGGCAGCGCCGGTGACAGGTCGCGTCTGGCGACCGCCGTCGCCGAGCGGTACGGGGCGCCTGCCGCACTCGTGAACAACGCCGGACGCGCCCCGCGCGTGCGCGCCGACATCCTGGAGGCGTCGGAGGAGAGCTTCGAGGAGCTGATCCGGATCAACCTGCAGGGGCCCTACTTCCTCACCCAGGCGATGGCCAATCTCATGGCGACACGCAGGGCCGGGCAGCCTTCGTTCGAGGCCAGCGTTGTGTTCGTCACGTCCGTGTCGGCAGAGATGGCCTCCACCGCGCGGGGGGAGTACTGCGTCAGCAAGGCCGGCCTGGCCATGGCGGTGCGCCTGTTCTCGCGGCGCCTGGCTCCGCTCGGCATTCCGGTGTACGAGGTGCGGCCGGGCATCATCGCCACGGACATGACGGCCGCCGTCAAGGACGTCTACGACAGAAGAATTGCCGACGGCTTGATCCCGGAAGGCCGGTGGGGCACACCGGAGGACGTGGGCAGGGCGGTCGCGGCGCTGCTCCGCGGCGACCTTCCCTATGCGACCGGCACCGTGGTGCACGTAGACGGCGGCATGTCGGTGCCGGCTCTCTAGGGGAGCATCTAACTCCCAACTCCCAACTCCCAACTCCCAACGCCCAACGCGCAACGCCCAAGGCCCAAGGCCCAAACGGCCATTGTTTGGGAATTGGGAATTGGAAGTTGGGCATTGACCGGTCCACCCCGCCCGCTCCCTTGGGAGTTGGAATTGGAGGTTGGGAATTGACCGGTTCCACCCCCGCCCCCGCCGGCTCCGTTGGGCGTTGGGAATTGGAAGTTGGGCATTGACCGGTCCACCCCCGCCCCGCCGGCCTCCTTGGAAGTTGGGGATTGGCAGTTGGGAATTGATCAAGCCCACCCCCTGGCCGGCGGGCACGCTGGTTGCTGACGATCGCTCGAAACCGGGCGGACGAACGCCCGCATCCAGTCCGAGGTCAGGCGCCATGCTCTACGCAGCCGTGCTCATGTTCCTGATCGTTGTCGCGCTCGCGGCGGTGTTCGGCGGAGTCGCTGCCCTGCCCGCCGTGTTCGTGCTGCTGATTTTCGCCGCCGCGATCTACCTCATGATCAACAGCCGGAACCTGCGGCGCCCGCCAGACACGCGCGCCTGATCGGCGGGTCTGCTGCGCCGTCCACCCGGCGGCGCCAGCCGGAGCGGAGCGGGACCGCAGGGATGCGACAGATTACAACAAGGAGTCGCCAATGTTGCGCAGCCTCGTCAAGGAACTGCAGCAGTTCACCATCAGCGGGACGGACGGAGAGATCGGCCGGGTGGATCACTTCCTGTTCGATGACCGGCAATGGGTCGTCAGGTACCTCGTCGTGGATACCGGCACCTGGCTCCCCGGGCGGCGCGTGCTGATCTCCCCACGCGCGATCTCCGCCGTTCACACCGACCGAGACATCGTCGAACTGAATCTCACCAGACAGAAGATCCAGGACAGCCCGCACGTCGATACCGAGCAGCCGGTGTCCCGGGTGCAGGAGGCGGCGTTCGACAGCTACTACGGATACGGGGATTACTGGGGGATTGTCGGCGGCCCTGGCGGTCCGGCGAGCTGGGCCCATCCCGCGGGCGGAACGCTTCCACCTGTGCCGACACCCGGAAGTGACGAGAGCAACGGGACCGCAGGCGACCCGCACCTCCGCAGCACCAGGGAAGTGGCTGGATACGCACTCCAGGCGACAGACGACGAGATAGGGCACATCAAGGATTTCGTGGCCGATGACGATGGCTGGGCAATCCGCTATCTCGTGGTCGGCACGGGGAACTGGATCGGCGG
>JACCXG010000216.1 GCA_013697225.1 Acidobacteriota bacterium | reverse complement strand
GTCTATGACGCATCGAGCTTGCGTAACGTCGCCCTCGTTGGCCACAGCGGCGCCGGCAAGACGCAACTGATCTCCACGCTGCTGTTCGATGCCGGAGCGGTGAACCGGCTGGGCCGTGTCGACGAGGGGACGACGGTCACCGACTTCGACGAGGAGGAGATCGCGCGCAAGCACACCCTCTCGGCGGCGCTGGCGTACGCGGAGTGGAACAAGTTCAAGATCAACTTCATCGACACCCCGGGCATGGCCAACTTTCTCAGCGATGCGCGAGCGGCGCTGCGCGTCGCGGACGCCGCGCTCGTCGTGGTGGACGCTGTTGCCGGTGTGGAGGTATCGACCGAAAAAGTCTGGGGCGTGGCGGAGGAGCTCGGTGTTCCCCGCATCATTGTCCTGAACAGGATGGACCGTGAACGCGCGAGTCTCGAGCGGTCGCTCGACTCGCTGCGGGCCGTCTTCGGCCGAACCGTGATTCCGATTCAGCTGCCGGTGGGCGAAGAGCGATCCTTCCGCGGCGTCGTCGACCTCGTTGGCATGAAGGCGTTGACGTTTGATCCCGATGGGAACGGAAAGCCGTCGCAGGCAGAGATCCCGGCCGAGATGGCCGACGCGGCTGCCGCGGCGCACGAGGCCCTGATCGAAATGGTGGCCGAGGCGGACGACTCCCTGATGGAGAAGTTCTTCGATGCGGGGACGTTGACACAGGAGGAGCTGCTCGAGGGGCTGAAGCGCGGCATCAGCGCCGGCCGGATCTTTCCCGTTCTCTGTTCCTCTGCCGCGGCGAACATTGCCGTCCAGCCAATCCTCGACTCGATCGTGTCGTACGTGCAGTCACCGGCGGAGCGCGGTGTCAGCGCAAAAAGTGCAAAGTCCGGCGAGGACGTTGCAGTGCAGACAGCCGACACGGCGCCACTCGCCGCCTTCGTGTGGAAGACGGTCGCGGATCCGTTTGCCGGCCGGATCACGCTGCTGCGCGTCATCTCCGGCACACTCCGGGCAGACTCTACGGTCCAGAACCTGACCCGTGAGGGGTCCGAGCGCCTCGGCCATCTCATGCTGCTGCAGGGGAAGACGCAGACCTCGGTGCCGGAAATCAGAGCAGGGGACCTTGGAGCGGTCGCCAAGCTGAAGGAGACGCTCACGAGCGACCTGCTGGGAGAGAAGGCCTGTGCGTTCCGACTGGAGCCGCTGAAGTTTCCGGAGGCGGTCATCTCGTACGCGATCGAGCCGAAGAGCCGCGGCGACGAGGAGAAGATCAGCACGGCGCTGCACCGGTTGCAGGAAGAGGATCCCACGCTCAGCTACAACCGCGACGCGCAGACGAAGGAGCTGCTGCTCTCAGGCCAGGGACAGCTGCACATGGAAGTGACCGTCGCAAAGCTGAAGCGGCGGTTCGGTGTGGAAGTGAACCTCAAGCTCCCGCGGATTCCCTACAGGGAGACGATCGGCGCCGCCACCGAAGCCCATGGCCGCCACAAGAAACAGACCGGAGGCCACGGTCAGTTCGGCGACTGCAAGGTCAGGTTCGAGCCGCTTCCACGGGGCAGCGACTTCGAGTTCGTGGACGACGTCTTTGGCGGGGCCATCCCACGGCAGTTCATCCCGGCGGTCGAGAAAGGCATCGAGGACGCCCGCACGCGCGGGTTCCTCGCCGGCTATCCCATGGTGGATTTCCGCGCCACGGTCTTCGACGGATCGTTCCACCCGGTGGATTCGAACGAGCTCTCGTTCAAGATGGCCGGATCGCTCGCGTTCAGGGACGGCATGTCGCGGGCGCGCCCCACCCTCCTGGAACCAGTGATGGACGTCGAGGTCTACGCCCCGAGCGACTATGCGGGAGACCTGATGGGGGATCTGAACCAGCGGCGCGGCCGGATCGGCGGGATGGATACCCGCGGCATGTCTACCGTGATTCGCGCCAAGGTGCCGATGTCGGAGATGCTCACCTACGAGCAGCACCTGACATCAGCAACCGGCGGACGCGGCTCCTACCACATGGAGTTCTCGCACTACGAGGAAGTCCCATCCCATCTGCACGGGAAGATCGTGGCTGCCGCCCGTGCGGAGCGGGGACAGGAAACGGCGGAAGAACTCTAGCTGCCCCCTGCCTTGCGCGGGGCGGACGTCGTCTTTCCCTTGCCGCGGGTATCTGTGCGGCCGGTCTTCTCACGCTTCGGGCGAGCCGGCCTCGCAGCCGTGTCGGGAGTACTCTCTTCGCCACCCTCCTCGGCCTTCCGGCCACGGAGGCGCTCGGCGGCAGCGCGCAGACGACCGCCAACGCCTTTCGGCTTCGCCTTCTGTGCGGCGTCGGTGTTCTCCCCCTCGGCGTTGGGGTTGAACTCGCTGCCAACGAGCTCGATCTGCGCGACCGCCGCGCTGTCTCCCCGGCGGTAGCCAATGCGCAGGATACGCGTGTAGCCTCCAGGCCGTGCCTCGAAGCGGGGGGCGATGGTGTCGAACAGCTTGCTCACCACCTCGCGGTCCTGGATGTCACGCAGGACGAGCCGGCGGGCGTGGAGTGATCGTCCGTTGGGCTCCCCTCCGGCCAGTCCCCGCTTGGCGAGCGTGATGATTCGCTCGACGAACGGGCGCAGTTCCTTCGCCTTCGGCACCGTGGTTTCGATCCGCTCGTGCAGCAGCAGCGCGTGTGCCTGGTTGCGCAGCATCGAAATGCGGTGCTCGGTGACTCGTCCAAGTTTCCGCTGTCCTACTCTGTGACGCATCTCTGATCCTTGTGCTCTCTGGACTCCCGGGCCTGGTCCCCGGGATACGAGGATCCGCGAGGACCACTCGATCGCCGGGCCGGCCCGGGACTCCGTGCAGGGTCCGTGCTATTCCGCGCTCTGCGAGGCCGGCTGGTCGAGCCGCATGCCGAGGCCCAGCCCCATGCCGGTGAGGATTTCCTTGATCTCGTTCAGGGACTTCCTGCCGAAATTCTTCGTCTTCAGCATCTCCCCTTCGGTCTTCTGCACGAGCTCACGAATCGTCCGGATGTTCGCGTTCTTCAGGCAGTTATAGGACCGGACCGACAGCTCGAGCTCCTCGACGCTCTTGTCGAGGTTCTCGTTCAGCGGACGCGGGGTGTCAGCCATCGCATCCTGCTGCAGATCCACCGACTCGTCCAGGTTGATGAAGATGCTGAGGTGATCCCGCACCAGCTTGGCCGACAGCGAGACGGCATCCCGCGGCGTCACGGAGCCGTTCGTCCACACGTCGACCGTCAGCTTGTCGTAGTCGGTGGCCTGCCCGATACGTGCCGCTTCAACGGTGTAATTCACTTTCTTGACCGGCGAGTGCACCGAGTCGATCGGAATCCACCCGATACCGAGGTCCTCGTCGAAATTCTTGTCGGCGGAGATGTACCCGCGGCCACGCTTGACGCGCAGCTCCATGTGAAGCTTGCCCCCTTCAGCGACGGTCGCGATGTGCACGTCTGGCTCGAGAATCTCGACGTCGGCGTCGGTCTCGATGTCTCCCGCCTTGACGTCCCCCGCCTTGTCGATACGCACGTACAGCGTTTTCGTGGTGTCGACATGCATCTTCAGCGGAACCCCCTTGACGTTCAGGATGATGTCGGTCGCGTCCTCGACCACGCCCGGGATCGGTGAGAACTCGTGCAGCACTCCATCAATCTTGACGGCGGTCACGGCCGCGCCCTCGATCGAAGACAGCAGGACCCGCCGCAGCGCGTTGCCGATCGTCGTTCCGAACCCGCGCTCGAACGGCTGCGCGTAGAACCGCCCGAACCGATCCGTCAGTGTCTCGCGATCGAACTCGAGACGCTTCGGCCGCTGAAAACCCTTCCACAGCATTGTCATTTCCCTTCGCGTTCGGCGCCCCTCACCGTGGACCGCCGCCAGGCCCGCCACTTCGCTCTCCGCCTCCCGCCGCAGGCCTGGTGAAGCTGCGGGCGGAGAGCTACTTCGCTACTTCGCTACTTGCTATACAGCTCGACGATGAGCTGTTCCTGAACGGGCAGATTGATCTGGGCGCGGGTCGGCAGCGAAGCCACCCGGCCGGTCATCTGCGCCGGATCGAACGACAGCCACTCGGGAACGCCGCGGCCCTTCACCTCCTCCAGCGCGTGCTGGATGGCGGCGGTCTGGGCGCTCGACGCCCGCACTGTCAGCACGTCGCCGGCCTTCACCTGGTACGAGGGCACATCCACCTTGCGGCCGTTGATGAGGAAGTGGCCGTGGAGAACGAGCTGCCGTGCCTGCGCACGCGACGTCCCGAGACCCAGCCGATACACCACGTTGTCCAGCCGGCGCTCAAGGAGCTGCAGCAGCGTCTCGCCGGTGATACCCCGGGTCCGATCCGCCACCTCGAAATACCGGCGGAACTGGTTCTCGAGCACCCCATAGATGCGCTTCACCTTCTGCTTCTCGCGGAGCTGGAGACCGTAGCCCACCAGCTTCGCCTTGCGCAGCTTCCCGTGCTGGCCGGGCGGGAGGTTCCGCCGCTCGATCGCGCACTTCTCAGTGTAGCAGCGCTCTCCCTTCAGGAAGAGCTTCATCCCTTCGCGCCGGCAGAGCCGGCACACCGGACCGATATAACGTGCCATTCTTTATCCTTGCCTCTTGTGGACCCGCAACTCCCACCACCCACCCCCAGGCTCCCAGTCGGGAGCGGGGAATCGGGAGCCGAGAGTTGACGTCGTCACTCTTAGACCCGACGCCTCTTTGGCGGCCTGCAGCCATTGTGCGGAATCGGCGTGACGTCGCGAATGGACTTCACCTCGATGCCGATCGTCTGCAGGGCACGAATGGCTGATTCGCGGCCGGCGCCTGGCCCTTTCACCCGCACCTCGACGCTGCGGAGGCCGAACGTCTTGGCCGAGTTGCCGGCTGAGATCGCGGCCTGAGTCGCCGCAAACGGCGTCCCCTTCCGCGAACCCTTGAAGCCGATCCCTCCGGCGCTCGACCAGGCGATCACGGCGCCGTCGGCGTCGGTGATCGTGATGATCGTGTTGTTGAACGACGCCTGGATGTGCGCGAAGCCGCTGTGCACGACGCGCTTCTCGCCGCGCTTCTTGAACGCCTTCTTCTTCGCGGGGCGCCCCGCGGGCTTCTTGCCGCCTTCGCCAGTGCCCGTCTGATCGCCCGTATCGCTCTTTGCCTTTGCCATAAATCAGCTTCCAGTATCCGTTGCTTAGACCGTCTTCTTCTTCGCCACCGCGCCCTTGCGCGGCCCCTTGCGGGTGCGGGCGTTCGTCTTGGTCCGCTGGCCACGCACCGGCAGGTTCCGGCGATGGCGCAGCCCGCGGTAGCTGCCGATTTCCATCAGGCGCTTGATGTTCATCGAGATCTCCTTCCGGAGATCCCCTTCCACACGCCCCTGCTCCTCCAGCACCCGGCTGATCTTCCGCACGTCGTCTTCCGAGAGATCCTTGATTCGGATGTCCCCGGCCACGCCGGCCTCCGTCAGGATGTCGGTCGAGCGCTTCCGGCCGATGCCGTAGATATAGGTCAGCCCGATCTCGATGCGCTTCGTTCGGGGAAGATCGACGCCTGCAATACGTGCCATAGATTCCTCGCTCCAGCTTCCCGCTCCCGCTCCTGCCCGCCGGTCTCGCCAGCAGAGGAGGGGGCCAGGGAAACGTCTCTTTATCCCTGCCGCTGCTTGTGTTTCTGGTTCGAGCAGATGACTCGGACGACGCCGCGCCGGCGCACGACCTTGCACTTGTCACAGATCCGCTTGACTGACGCTCTGACCTTCATGATGTCCTTC
>JACCXG010000209.1 GCA_013697225.1 Acidobacteriota bacterium | reverse complement strand
GCTCCTGGTCGCTGTGCGCGCCGAAGCCCTTCGGGCCATCCTCGATGTCGGTGGCCGGCCCGATGCCGTAGCACTGCACCCCTCTGGCGCGCAGGTAGGCCATGTCGGTCGCGCCGGTGCTCATCGTCGGCAGGGTCGTGGTCTGGTAGTGCCTGGTGATGTTCGCCTCGAGCGTCTTGAACGCCTCGGTCGTGAGCCAGGTGGACCCGTGCGGCCGGACGTCGCGCTGCGCCCAGGCGACCTCGATGTCCGGGTCGTCGACAATCTTTCTGACCTGGTCGAAAACGGTCTCCGGATCCTCCTCCGGATGCACGCGGACGTCAATGGTGGCCGTCGCCTCCGACGGAATGACGTTCACCCGATAGCCGGCATTGAAGATGGTGGGGGAGAGCGACGTCCGCAGCATCGAGGCGTGCCGCGGCTCGTGTTCGAGCAGGTAGTCGTCGGCAGGGCCGGATACGTCGGCATCGGGGCTGAGCACGGCCCGGTAGCGCCGCGCGTCCTCGGGGCCCGAGATCTCCGCGAGCCGCTCGAAGTACACACCTGTTGTCTCGTTGATCCGGATCGGTGGTTTCCAGGCGGCGAGCTTGCCGACCGCCGTCGACAGGCGGGCAACTGAGTTGCTCTTGAGCGGCACGGAGCCGTGCCCGGCGACGCCTCTGGCCGTCAGCTCGATGGCGCGCGGGATCTTCTCGAGCGTCTGCACCGACGCGAACCGCACCTCGCCGCCGCGCCGCGTCACCCCGCCTCCTTCCGCGTAGCAGTACTCCGCGTCGATCTCCGAGAAGTGCTGCTCGACCATGAACTTGATCCCGACCCGCACGGTGCCTTCCTCGCCCGCCTCGGCCAGAAAGATCACGTCGCGGTCGAGCGCCACATTCTGCCGCTTCAAGACGAGCATCGTCATCAGGGCGGCGACGACATTGTCCTTGTCGTCGACGGTGCCGCGGCCGTAGACGTAGCCTCCCTCGCGGACGGCGCCGAACGGCGGATGCTTCCACTTCTTCGGGTCGACGTTGACCACGTCAGTGTGCCCCATGATGAGGAGCGGCCGCTTGCTCCCGTTGCCCTTCAGCCGCGCGACGATGTTCGGACGGTGCGGTTCGAGCGCGAAGACCTGGACCGGAATGCCTTCCTGCTCGAGCACGCTCTTCAGGTAGTCGGCCGCGGGTTTCTCGTCCCCGGGCGGGTCGCTCGTGTCGAAGCGGAGGAGCGTCTGGAAGTGACGCATCGCTTCCTCTTCGAGCGCCGTCCAGTCGGGATCGGTTCCGGCGCCGAGATGGACGGAGGCGGCGAGCAGGAGGGGCAGCAGGGCAAAGCGTCGCATCGGCCGATGCTACCAAATCAGGGCGCCAGCCGGGCAGCGCCTGCAGGTCGTTTCCTCGAAGGCCGGTGAAACGCGTGGGCGATTCGCTTTGTGACGGCGCCGGTTTCTCATGGCTGGATTGGGGAACGCCGACGCTCCATCTCACGGACGGCGAGCACATGTTGTACGTCGGGGGCCGCTCCAGAGGATTCGGCGTCGACCGGATCGCTATCTATCGAGCGGATTCCGTGGCCGCCCGGCGCCAAGCGCTCGACGCCGCGACCCCGGCGGCTCGCGCACGCTGACTTGCGTTCCCGCCGCGACCTCGCCCGCTTGACGACACGTATCCGAGCCGGGAGGCGGAGTCACGCATGCCCCGGCAGACCGGGAAAACTCCTGAGGGATTAGGACCCGGCCAGGCGCGCCGACAGGAGGGCGCTAGGGTCCGAACGTCGTCGCGGCCGCGCGCCGATGGTACTGAGCCGGTCGGCTATAACGGTCGAAGAAATAGATGTGCGCTTCTGGCGTCAGCTCGGCGTCTCGCCACACGCTAGCGCTCCACACAAAGCACCGTGGCCTACAAAACGATCAACCAACAACCAGGATTGCCCTTCTTTGTCACACGAAGCTCTGGCAACGTCCGCCGCGAGCGGCGCTGGCGATCGTTCTGAACACCCCTGCTGCTGTCGCGCCGCTCGTCGGCTGCAGCGGCCTGTCAAGCCGCCGGCGTATGCGGGTTCTCCCTAAAGACGGCCACTACAACCGCACCGCACGCAAGCGCAGAACCGACAGCCATGAGGAAGCCAAACATCAAGAGACTCAGACTCGGATTGCTGAACCGAAGTAGGCCAAGCAGCACGACTGCCACACCGAATGGCCTGGGGTTCGGCGCGGTGGGGTTCGCCGACGATTACCTGAAGATCACCCGTCGCGCGCATGACGGGATGAGCCCGCGCATGAAGATCGTCTGTCAGCTCCTCATCGCGCTCGGCGTCGGCGCGGCCGTGCTGGTGCTCGCCCAGCAGAATCCGCCGCTATCTCTACCTGGCGTTCGCCGCCTTCGTGCTCGTGCCTGGTCTAACGCCGTGAATCTAACCGACGGACTTGACGGTCTGGCAATCAGCACGTTTGCCGTGGCGGCCGCCGCGTTCACTGCGCTCGCCTACGTCACGGGACACGCCGTCCTGGCCGACTACCTGCTGCTGGTGGTTTCCTCCCGCGGGGGAGCTCACGGTCTTCTGCGGCGCCCTGGTGGGGGCGAGCCTCGGGGTTCCTCTTGACGGGCAAGCGCGTGTTCAGGATGGCGCCGCTCCATCACCACTTCGAGCTGA
>JACCXG010000199.1 GCA_013697225.1 Acidobacteriota bacterium | reverse complement strand
CGTGCACATGGGCGCACACCATTTCGGCGCGAGGAATTCGCGCCGGATGTCTTCAACGGTATAGGCTGAGAGCGGAATGCCGGGGCAGCCGCGCTGCTGCGAGCACCAGTGGACGAGCCCATCCTCGCAGACGTAGAAATAGCGGGCACCCGCCCGGCACTGCCACTCGTTTGGCTGTCCGTCGGCGAGGTTCGTCTGGAACCTGCGGATCCCCGAATAGAGATTCTTGAGCACCTGCCGTCCGCCGTTGATCCGGTTCATCACGTCGTCGAACACGGCGCGCTCGGCGGCGCCGAGCGGCTTCAGGAGCCCGGAGCCATCGTGGATGATGCCGATGGAGGTGGAAAATCCCAGCTCGCGTGCGCGCGTGTTGATTGTCCGCGCGTCCTGCGGGTTCCTGATACCCCCGCCGACGACGGAGTTGATGTTGACGTCGAAGTGGGCTCCCCCGGCAAGCCACTGGAGCTTCTTGTCGAGCAGCCTGAGGCTCTTCTTGGAGACGTCGTCAGGTTCGACGTTGTCGATGCTGATCTGCAGGTAGTCGAGGCCGGCATCGTTCAGCGCCCCGATCCGCTTCGGGGAGAGGAGGTACCCGTTCGTGATCAGTCCGGCGATCCGGCCCCGCCGGCGGATATGGGCGATGAGCCCGTCCAGATCCGGATGGAGCATCGGTTCGCCGCCGCTGAACGCAATGACCGACGTGCCGAGATCGGCGAGACGATCGATCCGTGCGAGCATCTCGTCGGTCGGGACCGGGTTCGAGACCTTGTCGTATTCGTTGCAGTAGCCGCAGTCGATGTTGCAGCGGCGGATCGGCACGATGTGGACCAGCAGGGGATGATCGGTGCGCGCGAGCCCGCGCGCGAATTCACGCACGGACCGCGCCTTGCGGCTGGTCTTCCTGAGAATGCGCATCGAAAGAGAGTGAATTATATCAGCCGCTTGCCCCATCCCGGTATCGCCGCACCGTGCGGCCAATCCGCAGGGACTGGTCGAAGATCGCCCCGACGCGAAGTCCTCCCGGGAGGCGGTGTCTGCCCACCGCCCCGAGCCCCGCCGACGCGATGCAGCCGCAATTGGCACAGTCCGGAGTTCCGCCGAACTGGCACGGCGCGATCTGCCTCTTGAAGTCAGCCGAGACGCAGGTTGTGGTCCGGGCGAAGATGCAGTCGTCGGGGCTCTGCGGAGGCTCGCTGTACACCTCGATCATCCCTTTGGGCATCCGGAGCTTCGGATATCTCGTCCTCAGGTGCATCAACGCCGCGACCACCCGTTCGCGGTCTTCCGGCTCGAGCCGCTCGGGTGAGACCTCTCCCACCTGGGGCGTGTACAGGCTCACCCAGATCTGGCGGGTGTCCGGGTTTGCCGACCAGAAGTCCACGAACTGGTCGAGGTACCCGTCACGCTGCACCTGCTGCCGCGTGACGGTGCAGTGCACGGTGATCTGGTGTCCGGCGATGTGCTTGAGGATGCGGTCGTAGGTTGCCGGTTTCCGCCGTTCATCGTGCTCCGGCTGAAGGCCGTCGATCGAGACGACGATCTGCAGCCGGCGGAGCGAGGCCCACTCCTGCGGCACCGGTCGGACGGCGCTCGTCACGAGCTGTGCGTAGATGCCGCGATCGGCCAGGCGCGGCAGGATCTCATTGAGCTCCCGGAAGCGGACGAGCGGTTCTCCGCCCACAATCGAGACGTGCAGGGGACGGTGCTCGTCAATCAACGCGAAGAATCGGTCGATGAGCTCCTGTCCTTTGTAATCGCTGACCTCCCGGAGCGTCACCCCGCCGCCCAGGTGTTCATCGCCATAGGCGTAACAGCCGGGGCAGCGCAGCGGGCACTCACGCGTGATCTCGACGGACAACGATGGCCGATAACCCTGGAGTATGCGGCCCCAGGCGGTGAAGATTCCCTCCATTCCGCGACTATATCACCCGCCGGTGCGCAGGCGCAGCAGCTTGTCCCCTGTAAGTGCTTTGAATATAGGTCTTTAAGCGGCTGTTCAGGTTGACGCGAGGGGCTGGGCGTGGTGAAATGGAAGTCCGCCCACGAGATTGGTTCCCTGTCCGTCTGTCCTTTCATGTGGACAAACGCTGAGCTGGAGGATGCCTTCCTGATGGCAGAGCAGCACCCGTCACCCTCCCGGTCGTCGATGCACCGCCGTGCGTTTCTCGGATTCAGTGCGGCCGCGACTGCCGGAGCGCTGGTCCCTTCACGCGCCCACGCGGCGCCTGCCATCAAGCCCGAGCGGACGCTGTCCTTCTTCAACACGCATACAGGCGAGCGGCTCAAGGCGGTGTACTGCTGCGACGGGATTTACCAGAATGATGTGCTGAGCCGGATCAACCACATCCTGCGGGATTTCCGGCACAACGAGGTCAAGCCCATCGACCCGAAGCTGCTGGACCTTCTGCACGAGCTTGGCGGCACGCTTGGAACGGACGCCCCGTTCCACATCATTTCCGGCTACCGCTCACCGGTGACGAACGCCATGCTCCGGGAACAGGGGGGCACCCACACCGGAGTGGCCACCACGAGCCTGCACATGGTCGGCAAGGCCATCGACATCCGCATTCCTGGTGTCGGGCTTCAGAACCTTCGCAGGGCGGCACAATCCCTGAAGCTTGGCGGGGTCGGCTACTATCCGAGCTCGAACTTCGTGCACGTCGATACCGGCCGCGTCAGGACCTGGTAGCCAGCGGTCGGTCTCCGGTTGCCAGCTGCCAGTTTCCAGTTACCTGTTTCCAGTAGCCGGTCTCCGAGAGCCAGTCACATCGCGGTGTCGGGGGTTCGGCTGGGGACTGGAAACTGGCGACTGGAACTGGCACTCCCCCTCACCTACAATCGCGTCTCGCACCCGGGCTCGCACCGGCACTGGATCGATCCCACCCCGTCGGTGGAGTAGTCGTAGGTCAACTCCTCACCTTTGCGGATGTTGCGTGCGGCAAGGATCCAGATGGTCTCGCCGATCACCCGCGTGTAGCAGTTGGGCGAGCAGGAGTGGTTGATGTAGCGGGCGATGTTGCCGCCCACCGCCGCGTCACGCACGGAGAGCCTGTTCAGCTTGAAGCACCAGATGTGCCCCTTCTTCAGGTATCTGATCTCCCGGGCGAGACTCTCCTTGTTGGTGATCTTTTCCCCGGCGTAGTGGATGATCCTCTTG
>JACCXG010000183.1 GCA_013697225.1 Acidobacteriota bacterium | reverse complement strand
TGGTCAACGAGCAGGGGGAGCCGCTGGCCGAGGCGATTGTCGCCGCCATGATGGAAGGGTTCGACAAGCCGTTCCAGCAGGCGAAGACGAACAAGCGCGGCGAGTGGACGATGGAGAACCTGGCCGACGGCAAGTGGAAGTTCTACTTTGGAGGCGTAGAGGGGCTGGAGGAGAAGGCCGTCGACGTCGCCGTCGGCGGAACCGGGACCGTGAAAGTTCCCGAAGTGAAGCTTGGCAAGCCGGTGGACCACAACGCCTTGGTCAACAGCGAGCTGCAGCGTGCCGCCGAGATGATGCAGACACGCCAGCCGTCGGAGGCCCGGAAGATCTACGAGGGGCTCCTCGTCAAATATCCTGAGGTGCCGGCAGACTTTCAGGGGCAGCTCCACGGCGCCGTCGCCCAGACGTACGCCGCCGAGAACAATGCCACCCAGGCGCTCGTGCACCTCAAGCAGGCGGTCGCCCTCGATCCGTCCAATACCGACATTCAGCTTGTCTACGGCGAGATGCTCATCCAGTCGGGTGACCGGGCCGGCGGCGAGAAGATTCTGCTGGCGATGGATATCGAGGGGGTCAAGGACCCCCTTCCCTACATGAACGTGATCATCGGGATGATCAACGAGCAGAAGTCGGAGGAGGCGCTCGCGCTCCTTGGCAAGCTGATGACGAAGTTCCCGAACGAAACGTCGTTGTACTACTATCGCGGCCGCGCGAACCTGGCCGCGAAGAACCTTCCCGAGGCGCGGGCCGATCTGGAGAAGTTCGTCGCCGGCGCCCCGCCGGACGCGCGGGAGCTGGACGACGCGAAGAAGATCCTGGAGCAGCTCAAGGACGTGAAGTGAAAGCGGCGCTGGCTGCGCTGCTGTTCGGGGTCGCGGCCGTTCTCGGCGGCTGCGCAACGTCGAACGGCACGCAGCCCGCGCACGTGGCGGGAGTCGACCACCGGCGCTTCGACAGGATCGAGGCGCTGGTGCGTGAAGACATCACAGAGAAGAAGCTTCCAGGGGCCGTGGTCCTCGTCGGCCTCGGCGAGCGGACCCTGTACCAGAAGGCGATCGGCGATCGAGCACTCGTCCCTTCCCGGGAGCCGATGACGCTCGATACCATCTTCGACCTCGCATCCCTCACCAAGCCCGTCGCCACCGCCACCAGCGTGATGATCCTGCTGGAGGAAGGGAAGCTCCGTCTCAACGACCGCGTGGCGACCTTCGTCCCGGGCTTCGAGCGCTATGGGAAGGGGGGCATCACCGTTCGCCACCTCCTCACGCACGTCTCCGGCCTTCGACCCGATGTGGATCTGGCAGACGAGTGGGTCGGGACCGACACAGCAATCAAGCTCGCCATCGAGGAGGTGCCTTCCACCCCTCCGGGCACGCGCTTCGTCTACAGCGATATCAACTTCTTTCTCCTGGCGGAGATCATTCGCCAGGTGAGCGGCCAGCCGCTCGACGAGTTCGCCGCGGAGCGCATCTTCCGCCCCCTGAAGATGCGCGACACCATGTTCGATCCCCCTGAGACGCTGCAGCCCCGGATTGCCCCGACGGAGAGCTGCACACCCTACGGATGGCCGTGCGAGGGGCCCGGCATGACGATGCTCCGGGGGAAGGTGCACGACCCTACCGCGAGGCGGATGGAAGGGGTGGCCGGGCACGCCGGCCTCTTCGGCACGGCGGACGATCTGGCGGTGTTCGCGCGGATGCTCCTTGCCGGCGGGACGTCCGGGCGTACGCGGATCCTCTCTCCCCTCAGCGTGGCGAAGATGACCACGCCTGTCCCTTCGGAGGACGGGCGGACCACGCGGACGCTTGGATGGGACATGGACTCTGCCTATTCAGCAAACCGCGGAGAGCTGCTGCCAGTCGGCTCGTTCGGCCATACAGGGTTCACCGGAACGTCCCTCTGGATCGACCCGTCAACAGGTCTGTTCGTGGTCTTTCTCTCGAACCGCCTGCACCCGGACGGGAAAAGGGACGTGACGCCGCTGCGCGCGCGCGTGGCCACCGTCGCCGCAGCCGCACTCGAATCGGCCCCGGTTGCGCGGCAAGCGGTGTATACCGGCCGTGACTTCGCTGCCGCCCCGGCGACGCTGCCGCCGCCGGGGACCGGCGGGGCGCGAGCGGCCGTCGTGACCGGCCTGGACGCGCTGCGCGCGGAAGGGTTCGCGCGGCTGAAGGGAAAGCGCGTCGGGCTCGTGACGAATCACACAGGGAGGGCCAGGGACGGTAAGCCAGCCATAGATCTCCTGCACGCGGCGCCTGACGTCTCACTCGTGGCGCTCTTCAGCCCCGAGCATGGGATTCGCGGTGTGCTCGACGAGAAGGTCCCGTCGGGAGTGGACGAGAAAACGGGCCTGCCGATCTACTCGCTGTACGGGGACGCGAGGAGGCCGACGGCCGGGCAGCTCTCCGGCCTGGACGCGATTGTCATAGACCTCCAGGACATCGGCGCCCGCTTCTACACGTACATGACCACCATGGCCTACGTGATGGAAGAGGCGGCGAAGAGCGGCCTGCCGGTCTTCGTGCTCGACCGCCCGAATCCGATCAATGGCTACCAGATAGAGGGCCCCGCGCTCGACGCCGCTATGGAGGGTTTCACCGGCTATCTCCGTGCGATGCCGATCCGTCACGGGATGACGCTTGGCGAGCTGGCTGCGCTGTTCAATGCGGAGAAGAAGATCGGCGCCGCACTGACGGTCGTGCCGCTGAAGAACTGGGAGCGCGGCCTCTGGTTCGACGAGACCGGCCTTCCCTGGATCAACCCGTCCCCCAACATGCGCAACCTGAACCAGGCGACGCTGTATCCCGGCATCGGCGCGATCGAGGGGACGAACCTCTCGGTCGGACGAGGCACGCAGACGCCCTTCGAGCAGATCGGAGCTCCCTGGATCGACGGCGTTGCGCTGGCCGACGCGCTGAACGCCCGCAGCATCCCCGGCGTCCGCTTCTATCCGGTGCGCTTCACCCCCACCTCGAGCAAATACGCGAACGAGGAGTGCCAGGGGGTGTTCATGATTGTGACCGACAGGCTTGCCCTGCGTCCCGTCCGCGTCGGCGTGGAGATCGCCTCCGCCCTGCACCGGCTGTACGGCCCGCGCTTCGAGCTGGAGCTCGCCGAGCGGCTCTTCGGGTCCAGGGAAGGGCTGGCGCGCATCCGCGCCGGAGAGGCCCCGTCGTCCATTGCGGCGTCGTGGGGTGCGGCGGAAGCCCGGTGGCGGCTCCTCCGGGCGAAGTACCTCTTGTACTGATCCCTTTTCCCTTTTCCCTTTCTTCTGCCCAACCTCACATCTGATACAGCATCCAGTACACCGCAATTCCGGTCACCGAGACATAGAGCCAGATTGGCAGCGTCCACCGTGCAAGCCGCACGTGACGATCGAAGCGGCCCTGCAG
>JACCXG010000170.1 GCA_013697225.1 Acidobacteriota bacterium | reverse complement strand
CAAGAAAGACGGTCCGGCGATCGTGATCGCCGAATGAGAGGCTCGTCACGTGCTGCAGCGTCGTTCCCGGAATCCGTCCGAGGTGCTCTCTTGCCATGATGCCTGCGGCGAAGGCGGTCTCAACGGTTTCGATTTCTCTGTCGGCGCGTACGCGAACGACCCGATTGCTCACCAAGCTGGTCACCCATATTCCACCCTGCACATCAAAAGCAAAGCCATCGGGGAAGAACCCGTACTCAAAATGAACCACCGTCTCGCGCGCTCCGAGCGTCCCGTCCGCGTCAACGGGATAACGGATCAGCCGCCGGCCAAACGTCTCGACGACGTAGAGGAATCGGCCGGAGGGATCGAGCCGAACCTCATTGGCATAGTGCAGGCCGTCGGCAACGAGGCGCGCGCCGGCCTGCGTGACGCAGGCGACGAAGCCATCGGCTACGTCGGGTCGCCATGCGAGTTGCCGCGGGTATTGCCGCGTGCTGACGGAGATCCACGTACGGTGACATTCGTCCTCGATCGCGAAGTTCGTCGGGGGCAGCGGCGCGCCCTCGATCTCCGTGAGAAACGGAGAGAGCGTGCCGTCAGGAGCGAGCGTCCAGACGCCGCCGCAATCGCCGAGCTGCGCGATCAATAAGGACCGAGCGGCGGTGAAAGAGATTCCGTTTGGGCGCAGAGAGATTGGCGAATTCAGCGCGAGCCGGGTCTCGACGCGGCCGCCGTCGGATCGAACGATGCTGACGCCGCCGCGCCAGTCGGACGCGACGACGTCGCCAGTCGCGGTGGCGACCACGCACTCGGGTCGGCTGAGGCCGGAGCCTACAGTTGAGAACGAAGCCGGAACGACGTAGGTGATTGACACAGAATGCGCTAACGTATGCGGTAAACGGCGCGTGGTCAACCTTTCGACAGATGCGGCTCGGCGCGATAGCGGATGATCTCACCGGCGCGAGTGACCTCGCGTCCGTCATCCGGCGCGAGCGGTGGACAGTGCTGCAGACGGTCGGTGTCCCGCGCGTCCCGCTGCCGCCGGCTGATGCGGTGGTTGTCTCGCTGAAAACGCGCACCCTTCCGCCCGCCGAGGCCGTCGCCGCATCGTTGTCAGCGGCTGCCTTTCTGCGTCGTACTTGTGTGACTTCACCGGGGATGGGAAGCTCGATTACATGGTCGGCGGAGCCGGCGGCCGCTTCATCTTCACGCGCAAGGATGACGGCACGTGGACCCGCTATCAGTTTCGCGCGGACCGCGGCCCCACCGACGTTGGCGCGGTGGCCCTGGATCTCACCGGTGACGGCCTCTGTGATGTCATCACGGGCACGCAGTGGCTGCGCAACCCCGGCTTCATCGACGGCGATTTCCGCTGGCCCAATCCACAGGACCGGGAGAAAGGATGGCAGTGGGAGGCCTTCAGCATCGCGGACGGCCTCGCGGGACCCCACGACCAGATCCTCGCCGATCTGACGGGCGACGGACGGATGGAGATGCTCTCCTACCAGGATCTGCGATGGTTCCAGATCCCGGAGGATCCGACGAAGGAGTGGGTCGGCCGGATCATCGCCATCCCGACCACTCACATTGGTCTTGCGCCGTCAGGCGCCGGTGACATCGACGGCGACGGCCGCATCGACGTCGCGATCGGGTACATGTGGTTCCAGAACCTTCCCCGGCCGGGTGCTGCCGGGCCGATTCAGTGGATAGGGCACAGCCTCCCCGCGATCCACTCCCTTCCGGTCGGGCGGCTGGAGGGTATACCGGGATCCGCCGGCTACGTGCACGGGACGCAGACCTCGGTCGCGGACATCAATCGCGACGGGCGCAACGATATCGTCGTGGCCGATGCCGAGCACGTGGGCGGCCGGATCGTCTGGCTGGAGAACCTGGGCATGGAGCGTGGCACGGTGAGGTGGAATCGCCACGTGATCGCCGGCGGGCTGCTCAACCGGGATGCGGGGGGAAGCTGGCAGTACTATGGGCGTGCCCTCGGGGGCCTCCACGGTATGTGCGTGGGCGATTTCACCGGAGATGACCGGCCGGATGTCGTCACGATCGAGCAGGACTGGGATCGTGCGCGCCGCCCGGCCCCGCACGACCGGCCCAAGGGATTCCTGTGGGAGAACCTCGTCACCGGCTTCGACGGCTCCGTCGTCTTTGCCGAGCACATGATCTCGGACGTGAACCTGGGCGCCGGGCACGAGATGGTGTGCGCCGACCTGACCGGCGATGGCCGCATGGACATCATGGGCAAGCCCTGGTCGGCCGGCAAGGACAACGCGCTCGGCGGCAAGACGTTCATCCTCCTCCTCGAGAACCTGACGGTCCGGGGGACGGAGCCGACCGCGGCGGGCCGCTGACCTGGGCGCTCCGCGAGAATTCGTGATGCCCCCCGCGTCTCGGCCTGCGACAGCCGTTCAAGCAGCGCGGGAATGAAGACCTCGGGCACGAGCGCCCGGGTCACACGTCGCAAGTGGAGGGAGTTGCCGAATGATCCGGTCGCACCGGCGGATAGTCGCCCTGATCGTGGCCGGCCTCGTGTCGAGTGGCTGGCTGGCTCCTCGCGATGGAGCCGAGGCCCAGACCGCGCCCATGAACCGCATGGATCATGGGCCCTTCGTCTCGAGCACCATCACCCTCGATCCGTTCAGCCCGAAGGGCATCGTCGTCCAGAAAGGCATCGCCGTGAGGGTGGGCCCCGACGCGACGATGGTGTTCGATACCGACCTGCTCCGTGTGGTGGGGGCCTGGACCGGAGGCGGTCTTCACTGGCGGCCGGCGCGGGACAGCCTCCAGGAATGGCCCACGCCGGACGGTCACCTGCATTTCCTCAACGCCGAGAAAGCCGGGTGGAGCTCGAACGGCGACCTGACCGACCCGCGCGGCGGCGCGGCGACGCTCAACAACGCGCGGCGCTATGGTCCTCTACCCGGGAACCGGCGGTACGAGGGGCTCCACGTTCAGGGCGGCGATGTCGTGTTCTCCCTGACGGTTGGCGAGGCGACGATTCGCGAGAAGTTCGGATTCCAGCGCGTCGGGAGCGATCCGGTGTTCACCCGGACAATCAACGTCAGCCCCACGTCCCAGAAGCTGACACTGCTCGTCGTCTCCGCACCGGTCGGGGAGGCGACCCGGCTGGAGCAGACGCCAGTGTCCGTCGACGCCGGTCAGGTGGCGATCCACTCGGGAGGCGAGGCGCGCCTCATCGGCTACCGCGGGCTTCCGAAGGACATCCAGTGGACCCTCGAGGGTGGACAACTCGCGCTGTCCCTGCCGGCTCTTGCCGCTGACTTGCGGTTCCAGCTCGCGATCGGCCCTCTCCGCCCGGCCGCAGACCAGCCCTCCATGAAGGCCGTGGTGCAGAGCGAGGCTGGATCGCTCGATCTGTCGCCGTTCCTGGAGGCGGGACCGGCGCCCTATCAGCCGCTCGAGACGCGCGCGCAGACAGCCACCAGCGAGCACGGCCCGTTCGTCGTCGATACGCTCGTTCTGCCCCAGGAGAATCCCTGGGGTTCCCACCTCCGGCTGTCCGCCGTCGATTTCCTCCCTGACGGCCGTGCGGCCGTCGCCTCGCTGAGCGGAGACATCTGGCTCGTGGACGGTATCCAGGGGGAACTGGCCACGCTGCGCTGGCAGCGCTTCGCGACCGGGCTGAACCAGCCGCTCGGCCTCGTGGTGGTGAACGGCACGATCTACGTGAACGGTCGCGATCAGATCACGCGCCTGCACGACACCAACAAGGACGGGTACGCGGATCATTACGAGAACTTCAACAACGCGGTGATGACGGGCACGAACTTCCACGCGTTCAACCTGAACCTGGAGGTCGATGCGCAGGGCCGCTTCCTCTGGGCCAAGTCCACGCCATGGCCGACAGGGAATCCTGTCGAGTTGACCGATGCCCACCAGATCACCCCGCACGAAGGGGTGCTCCTCAGGCTTTCGCCGGACGGCCGCCAGCTCGAGACCATCGCCAGAGGCTTGCGCAACCCGAACGGACTGAGCATCGGGCCGAAGGGGGAGATCTACATCACGGACAACGAGGGCAACTGGGTCCCGACGAGCAAAGTGACGCGCATCGTCGAGGGCGGCTTCCACGGCTTCGTGCCGTCCGCGCATCAGGCCAGCCTCGTCGGCGGATGGGCACCCCCGGACGACTGGGTGAAGCCGCTGGTGTGGACGCCCCACGCCGGACCCGGATCCGACAATTCGCCATCGCAGGCGCGGGTGATTAACAACCCGGCGTGGCCGGAAGAGCTGCAGGGCGATCTGTTGCTGGCGTCGTACGGCCGCGGCACGCTGTCACTCCTCCTCATGGAGGAAGTGGACGGGCAGCCGCAGGCCGCCCACATGGTCCTGCCACTTCAGTTCCGGTCGGGGCTTCAGCAGATGCGGTTTCATCGCGACGCACATCTGTACATAGTCGGGATGACGAACTGGTCCTCCACCTCCCATGGCGGCGAGCGCGGCGGATTCCATCGCGTCCGGTACACCGCGGGGAAGCCGCTGCACCTTCCCGTGGCGCTGCACACGAAGACGGGCGGGCTCGAGCTGCGATTCGCCACGCCTCTCGACCGTGCGTCGGCCACCAACCTGGCGAACTACCGACTTTCCAAGTGGACCTACACCTGGAACTCGTCGTACGGCTCGAAGCAGTTCTTTTCGCTGGACAAGCCCGGTCAGGCCGGACCGGACCCGGTTGCGGTGCAATCGGCGAGCCTGTCGAGTGACGGTCGGACGCTCCTCCTCGAGATTCCGACCCTGACGCCTGGCTCCATACCGCGCATCCCCATCACCGGAAACCTGCCGCATCAGATCGAAACGTCGATCGGCATGATCATGCAGATCGACTACGACCTCCGCGCCGCGGATGGAGCGCAGCTCAAGCACCTCATCAGCAAGACCATCCATCGCGTGCCCGGCGACCCGTCCGCCGCCGGCCAGGGAAAGGGGACAACGACGACGTCGACTTCTGCACCCGCTGAAGTCCCCCCATCCGGTGCCCACTCGCCGTCCAAGCCAGGAGCAACGAAGCTCGAGCCAAAAGCCACGAAGGATGTGGGACGAGTCGTCGTCGTGCGAGCGAAGGGGCTCGAGTTGAGCTACGAGCCGGCCGTCATCAACGCGCGCGCCGGGGAAACGCTGACGATCCGCTTCGAGAACGTGGCCGAGATGACCCACAACATCGTCGTCGTGCGGTCGGAGCAGGATGTGCCGATCGTCGGTGAAGCGGCCTTCCAGGCTGCATTCACGAACAACTGGATTCCGACGGCAGCGGATCACGCGGCGCGCATCATCGCCTACACGCCGCTGGCGGGAGCGGGAGAAACCGTGGAGGTGACGCTCACCGTTCCGCCTCCGGGCGAGTATCCGTTCATCTGCACCTACGCCAGTCACTGGACGACCATGAAGGGGCGGCTAATCGTCGACCCATAAGAAACCGCTGGTTCCGACGTCCGCTGGGCGACGGAGTTCAGATGCGCAAACCGATGAAACAGCTGGTGTTGTGGGTCGCGACGACGACACTCGGCGCCATTCCGTGGCTGGCATACACGACCCTGGCGGGTGCGGCTGGCGCGATATCGCCAGCCCAGGGGTTGCGGGGGGGCCGGAGGTGCTTCAGCAGCAGCCGCAGTGGTATGCCTCCGCGGAGGCGCGCGCGATGGCCGACAGCGTCCTTGGGGATCAACCCCTGCAGGGGGGCTGGCCGAAGAGTTACCGAGCTGGCGACCCCTCTGCGCTCGCCGGCCGACGTCCCGTCAGCCGGCGACGGACGCGCGAATACGATCGACCACGGGGCCACGCCGCCGCCGCTGCGGTTCCTTGCCCTCGTGGCCACCAGGTCGGGCAGAGAATCCGCTCACATCTTGCGCATGACTTGACCTCTGTCGCCCTCACCGTGATCT
>JACCXG010000162.1 GCA_013697225.1 Acidobacteriota bacterium | reverse complement strand
AGCTCAGCCACCGCGCGATGTGGGTAACACGGCTGGTGCCCCCGCTACATGGCCCGCCGAATTGAAGCAGTGATGCTCTTGGAGCGGACCGAACTGCAGGGTTTCTTCGGAGGAAAGCTGTCGACCGGTGCGCGTGCACCCGCAGCCCCCCGGAGATGTATCCTGTGGGCGCTTGGCTGCGCCGCCGCAGGGCGTGGCATCCCTTTCAGAGCAACGCGATTTACTGAGTACTTAAAATAGGTCGTACGACATAATGCCAGCGCGCATACTAGCCGTCGCCAACCAGAAGGGGGGCGTAGGAAAAACAACAACAGCCATCAACCTGGCATCCGCCCTCGCGCTCGCGGGGCAGCGGGTTCTCGTGGTCGATCTGGATCCGCAGGCGAACCTCACCAGCGGCGTCGGTCTGAAGGGGCAGACGGCCCCCGGCGGCACCGTGTATCACGCGTTGACCGCCGATGTGGGCGACGGGCGTCAATTCGTCCTGGCGACGAACGTCCAGGGGCTCAGCCTCGTGCCTGCCGACCGGAACCTGACGGGGGCCGAGGTCGAGCTCGTGACACTCCCGGAACGCGAAGCACGCATGCGCTCCCTGCTCGCCGGCCTGCGCGACGGCTTCGACTACATCTTCATCGACACGCCGCCGTCGCTTGGTCTGCTGACGCTGAATGCCCTCGTAGCCGCCGACGCGGTGCTCATTCCGTTGAACTGCGAGTACTTCGCGCTCGAGGGGCTCGCCGATCTCGTCTCGACGCTCCGGCGGGTCCGGGCGTCGCTGAATCCGTCGCTCGACATCGCGGGAGTCCTGCTCACGATGCACGATGAGCGGACGAACCTGGGGCAGCAGGTGGCCCGGGACATCCGGGCGTTCTTTCAGGACCGCGTGTATCAGACCGTCATTCCACGCAACATCCGCCTCGGCGAGGCGCCGAGCCATGGAGTGCCCGCCGTCCTTTACGATGCAAAGTCGAAGGGGGCCGAGGCGTACACCGCCCTCGCCCGCGAACTGCTGGCGCGCGAAGCCGCAGCACCCAGGGAGCAGCACCATGGCTGAGAAACGTCCGGCGCTCGGCAGGGGACTGAGCGCACTCATTCCCGACGCGCCCCCCGCGGCGCCCGCCACCTCACCGGACCGCTCGCTCGAGGTCGATATCGACCTCCTCCGGCCCAATCGATTCCAGCCGCGCACGCAGATGGACGACAGCGGGATCGAGGAGCTGTCCCGTTCGATCCGGTCGAACGGCGTAATTCAGCCAATTGTCGTGCGCAAATCGGAGAGTGGCTACGAGATCGTCGCCGGGGAGCGGCGCTGGCGCGCTTCACAGCGTGCCGGGCTGCAGAAGGTCCCCGTCGTCGTGCGGGACATCCCCGACGAGCGCCTGCTTGCCGCTGCCCTCATCGAAAACATCCAGCGGCAGGATCTGAATCCAATCGAGGAGGCGCATGCCTACCGTCGCCTGGCCGAGGAGTTCAGCCTGACGCAGGAGCAGATTGCCGAGGCAGTGGGGAAGGACCGCTCTTCCGTGGCGAACCACGTCCGCCTCCTCAAGCTGCCCGTCGAGGTGCGCGACCATGTCGCCTCCGGCACGCTGTCGATGGGCCACGCACGCGCACTCCTGGGGCTCCCGGACGAGGCGTCGCAGCTGCGCGCCGGGGGGGACATCGTCGCGAAGGGACTCTCCGTTCGCGAGACGGAGGCACTCGTCAAGCGATCGCTCACACCTGCGCCGCAGAAGCCGGACACAGAGAAGGACGTGCACACGCGGGCCGCCGAGGAGCGCCTGCGGTTCGCGCTCGGGACACGCGTGCGGATCGCCCGCAGGGGCAAGGGCGGCAGAATCGAGATCGACTTCGGCAACGAGAACGAGCTCCACAGAATCTTCGAGCAGCTGACGGAGCGCGGGTGAAGCGCATCACCGGAAAGGAGGGACACACGGAGATGGAGAGAAGGCTGACGTCGTACTCGCACTGCGCCGGTTGAGCGAGCAAGCTCGCCGCTGGTGAGCTCGCCCAGGTGCTGGGCGGACTGTCCGTGCCCGTCGACGACCGGGTCCTGGTTGACTACCGGACCTCGGACGATGCGGGTGTGTACAAGCTCGATGAAGACCGCGCGCTCGTGCAGACCGTCGACTTCTTCACGCCCATTGTCGACGATCCCTTCACGTATGGACGGATCGCCGCGGCCAACGCGCTGAGCGATGTCTATGCGATGGGAGGGCGCCCCCTCACCGCGCTCGCTGTCGCGGGGTTCCCCGCCAGTCTCGACTCGTCGGTGCTGGGGACGATATTTGCCGGCGGACTGGAGATGCTCCGCCAGGCCGGCGTGGCGTTGCTCGGCGGGCACACCGTTCAGGACCAGGAGATCAAGTTCGGCTACGCCATCACGGGCGAGGTGCATCCCGCACGCATCTGGTCGAACGCCGGCGCGAGAGCCGGGGATGTGCTCTTCCTGACCAAGCCGCTGGGGACGGGCATCATTGCCACCGCGCTGAAAGCCGGCCGTGCTCCGGAACCTGCAGTGGCAGCCTCCACAGAGATCATGCTGACGTTGAACAGGGGGGCGAGCGAGGTCCTCCAGGCGCTCCCTCAAGGGGCCGTGCACGCCTGCACCGACGTTACCGGCTTCGGCCTGGTCGGCCACGGCTGCGAGATGGCGGCCGCCAGCGGGGTGACGCTCGACATCGTGGGGGCTTCGGTTCCCCTGATCGAGGGGGTCCTCTCCCTTGCGGCCGGGAACGTGCCCGGTGGAGGGCGCACGAATGCACGACACTTTGCCTCAGCTGTGTCTTTCAGCCCGGGGGTCGACGCCGACCTTCTTGCGATCTTCCACGACCCCCAGACCTCCGGCGGCCTGCTCGTTGCCGTGGACGAGGCGCATGCTGACGCGGCGCGCTCAGGGCTGCTTGCTTCCGGAGCGGGCGTGCACC
>JACCXG010000161.1 GCA_013697225.1 Acidobacteriota bacterium | reverse complement strand
CGTGCACGCCCGGTACGGCGGCCGCCGCTGCCACTCCGGCTGAGACGGTCCTGATGAAGGTGCGCCGCGTAGTCTTCATCTGTCGATCTTAGCCGACCCCGGGCCAGCACAGTAGTTACCATCCGGTTATGTTGCAGCTCCCGCCCGTCAAGGTATCCTCCCCACGTGAAGGGCCACGCCTCTCCCGCCGGAGCCGTAGAACGATGAAGACCTGTCCAGACTGCCTGAGCGAGATTCCCGACGCGGCAACGTTCTGCCGCTCCTGTGGCGAGCGTGTCGAGGGGAAGGGATGTCCACAGTGCGGCGCCCGGAACTGGCCCGAGGCGTCGGCGTGCCGCTGGTGCAGCCACAGGTACGGCGTCAGCCGTCCGAAGGTGCGGGGGTTCGAACCCTTCGAGGTGACGGCACAGCTCCTGCCGACGGTGCTCCAGCGAGGCCGTCTCCTGCCTCAGACGGTCCGGGTGACGCCGGAAAAGATCGTCATCTCGACACCCGGTGCCTTCAACCTCAGTCGGAAGGAAGAGGAGATCCCATGGGCCAAGATCGCCGGGTTCGACTACCGGTCCGGCATCTTCTGGGATCAGGTGACGATCGAGACGCGCGGCCAGTCGTCCAGCAAGATGACCTGCCTGGACAAGCCGGACGGTGAGCGCATCCGTCAGATGCTGCAGGATCTGGAGACCTGAGTCCCGCTGGCCCTTGCGTCCGCCGGTGAGGGATCGTCACCCGCCCAGCCGTCGCTCCGAAAGACCGCATCTGCCGTCCCCTCGAGAAACGTCACGATCTCCCGGCCCACTCCCGTTCTCCCCTATTCCTGTGGGTCTGGCAGACGTGGCTGCCGTTGAAGAGGAAGCGGACGGATATAACTTCGTTATCGTAGGCGGCAGCGGCCATCAGGACCGACCGTTCGATCCTGATGGCCACTCCGACGGTTACTTCTTGTCAGACGCGACTTTCAGCCTGTTGTTGACGCTCCTCACACCGTCGGTCGACTTGACGATGGCCTCGGCACGGGTCCGGCCGGCCGCCGTCGGCACGGCTCCGTTGAGGGTGACCACGCCACGCCGCACGTTCACGTTGATGTCGCTGTCGTCGAGCGCATTCTCCGTCACGAACTGCGCCGCAATTTTCGACTTGATCCATCCGTCGCTGATGCTGGTGCCCGCTGTGCCGGTGGTGCCAGTGGCCGTATCGCGAGCGCTCCGCCCGGCGTCGCGGGTCTCGTCCCGTGCTTCCCGCCCTGCATCACGCGTCGAGCGACCGGCCTCACGCGCTTCTTCCGACGCCTCACGCTCCGCCTCGCGTGCGGTGCGCCCGGCCTCGCCCGCGTCTTCGCGGTCGTTATCGCGTGCCGTGGGCCTGTCGGCGTCCGCCCGCGCGATGCGCAGGCGATCGTTGACGCTCTTCACGCCGTCCGTGGACTTGGCAATTTCCAGCGCCCGCGCCTTCCCCGCCTGGCTTACCACGGTTCCTGACAACGTCACGACGCCGGACTTCGTGTTCACATCGATGTCGCTGCCCTCGAGCGCGTCCTCGGGGACGAACTGCGAGTGCACTTTCAACGTGACCCACGAATCTCTGACAGCCGTGCCCGCACTCCGTTCGGTCTCCCGTCCCTCCTTCGCGGCAGTCTCCTGTGGGGCCGCGTTCGCGAAGGCCGTGGTGGCGACAAGGAGCACTGGCAGGGCCAGCATCCTCACTCCGAACGACCCGGCAATTGATTTCATTGTGACCTCCTGCTGAAAAGGCGTTCCCGTCCATTTCTGTGCCGTGGATCGGCTTCTAGCCGTGGATCGGCGTTTTACTGCTGAGCCACCGGACGGGTCCTCTGGAGAAGAACTGTTGCGAGAACCGTGCCTCCACAGCCGTGGTGACCCTCACACACCGCAAGGCTCGGCATTTCGAAGCCCTGCAGGACCCATCGCACGGGCTCAACGAGCCCCCCGCGAGCACGCCGAGCGCGCGCCCTTCTGACCTCATCTGTCACGGGTGTGGCGGACAATACCTCTGTGCCAAAAATCACTCTCCCTCTCGATCGAGGCGATCGCCTCGAGGCCATCGTCCTCCCTGCCCGCAAGAAGGAACTGTCCCGCGCAGAATTGCAGCGCGCTCTCGCGCCCATCGTCGCCACGTGGCTCAAAGCCACGTGCCTCTGGGACGACACGTCTGCCATCGGGGATCACCGCTTCCTCGTATTTGCAATCAACGTCGCGCCGAACGTGCAGGTGTATGTGCAGTTCT
>JACCXG010000150.1 GCA_013697225.1 Acidobacteriota bacterium | reverse complement strand
CTGCTCGCGACTGCGTCACTCATCGTTGCCCTGCTGTTCCTCGTCGCGCGTCCGCGACCGGCCGCGGAAGATTCGATAGACCCCTTCCTGGGCCCCCCTCGCCACATCGCCCCGGGTGTCTCGCTGTACCACGTGACCGAGTCCGATCTGGTCAGGCCTCCGGCGTCACTGTCGATCTGGATCCTGAAGGTGGACCTTGCGCTGGCGGATCTCCGGCCGGCCCTCGCGCACGACGAGATCATGAGGACGGAGACGGTGCCGGATATCGCGGCGCGTCATGGCGCGGTGGCCGCAATCAATGCGGGGTTCTTCCTGAAGAACGGCGATCCGCAGGGCGTCTACAAGATCGACGGGCAGCTCGTGAGTGAAGCACGCAGGCCCAGGGGAGCTGTCGGCATTATTCGAAACGGAACGCAGCCCCGCCTGATATTCGGACGCGTGTCGGCAGGCGTGAGCCTCCGCATCCTGCAGCCGGGGCGCCCTCCGGCTTCCGTGGATATCGCAGGTGTCGACACCACGCGGCTGCTGGGGCGGCTCATGCTGTTCACCCCCAGATACCACGCGCACACGGACACCGCGCGCGGTGGGCTCGAATGGGTGATCGGGGGATCCCCGCTGCGTGTGACCGGTCCGCCCCGCTCGGAAGGGAGCACACCCATTCCGAGGGAGGGCTTCGTGCTGTCGTTCGGCGGTCCCCGTGCTCCGCCCGCCCTGGCTGGCCTCGAGGGAGGTACCGAGGTGGTCCTGGAAACGCACTACGAAGCTCTCGAAGGGCCCGTCGAGGGGTGGGCGGACGCTACCGATGTGATTGGCGGCGCGGGCCTGCTGGTGCGCGATGGTCAGTTCGTCGAAGGGTGGTCCGAGGAGACGTTTGCCGCCGGTTTCGAAGAGCACAGGCATCCGCGCACGATGATCGGCACGCGGGAGGATGGCTCCGTATGGCTCGTCGCGGTTGACGGACGGCAGCCGCAGCTGAGCGCCGGCATGACCCTCGGGGAGCTTCAGGAGCTCGCGCGGAGGCTGCGGCTGGCCAACGCGGTGAACCTGGACGGCGGCGGATCGACGACGATGTGGGTGGACGGAGACCTGGTGAACAGCCCGTCAGATCCCACCGGCGCACGAGACGTCAGCGATGCGCTCCTGGTGATTCCGAGGCAATAGGCCTGAAGGCTGCATTCGGCAGCAGCGCTTCGCACACTACGGCGCTGTTGTTTCCAGCCTCGACGCCGAGCCGTACACCGTCCGGGAGAGCTCCGCGATGATCGCGCCGCTTGCCTTCCGATCCTCCATCCCCCGAACGAGCAGGACGAGCACGTACGGCCGCGGTCCATAGACGATGCCGGCATCGTGGTGGATGCGGGTGATGTTGCCCGTCTTGTGGGCCACCGTGGTGCCGGGCGGTACGCCTGCCGGGATGCCTTCGGTGAACTGCTGGCCCTTCAGGATCTCGAGCATGATGGCATCCGACTGCGGATCCACGGCCTCCTTCCGCGCCAGCTTCTCGAACAGGGTCAGCAGGGCCCGCGCAGTCGTCGAGTTGTTCAGCCCCTTCTCGAAGGCCTTGCCGTCTTCGACCCCTCGCATCACCCGCATCCCGTCTGCCCCGAGCCTTCCAACGCTCTCCTGGATGCGCTCCACGCCGAGGTGGTCGACCAGGAGGTTCGTGGCGAAGTTGCTGCTCCTCCTGATCATGAGCTCGCAAAGGGCCTGCAGCGTCAGCGTGCGTCCGAGGGCAGCATGAACCTCTCGATCCGAGTCGTCACCTTCACTCAGCCGATACAGGCTTCCATCGACAATGCTGCGGAACTCGTTGCGGATGGGGAGCGTGTCGGAGAGGGAGAGTCTGCCCCCGCTGGCCTGTGCGAAGAGCTCGATCATCACCGGGACCTTCATCGTGCTGGCCGCGTGGAAGCTCCGGTCCGGATCGATCAGGACTTCGCTGCGCCCGTCGAGCGTGCGGTAGGCGACCGACACCTCCGCGCCGCTGGAGGCGATGATCTCCCGGAGACGCGAATCGAGAGCGCCACCCCCGCCGGAAGGCGTCTGCGCAGCGAGTGCGTACAGAAGGAGTGGCAGCACCTGCTCGTCAGGCTGTCTGTGCGGGCGCTGTGATCTGCGGGAGTTGCGCCAGCTCCCCCCAGGTGTCGGGATCCTGTGAGACGAGCGTCGAGAGGTACAGAGCCACGTCCTCCGCCGGGTACTGCTCCGCAATGGCGCTGGCGGCCGATTGCAGCTTGTCCGATTCCGGCTTCACGGCGGTTTCGTCGTTGATGAGACCGTTGTCGTGGTCGACGCCGAGCGCGTCGAGGAAGGCGGCCATCATCGGGCGCTGCCGCTCGAGGTGGTAGTTGACCAGCGCGCGCGCCGCCACGGCGTCCGAGACGGCGGGCATGCGAACGAGGTATTGAGTCTTCTTCTCGCGGGGGAGGCCGAGAACGGTCTTCGCTCTGAACTTCATGTGCGTCGCGATGGCGGCGCACGCCTCGACCTGCTGTTCGGCCGACGCCTCATCGCTCCAGAAGAGCTCGGCTGCTTCCGCGCGGCGCCCGGCCGGCAGCCGCTTCCAGATCCGTGACGGCCGGAACCCGCTGTAGTCCTGTGTCATGCCGGAATTCTAGCAAAGGACACCTCCGATCCGCGTGGTACGATCGTCGGCTGCATGTCCTCCGCCGAACCGCTCTTTACGCCTCGCTTCTTCGTGATGTGCGGCTTCAGCTTCACCGTGTTCCTTTCTGCCTTCCAGCTCCTCCCGACGGCTCCGTTCCACATCCTCGATCTGGGCGGCTCAACGACCGCCTCGGGCATGTTCCTGGGCTTCCTCACATACTCGTCGGCAGTTTCGGCCCCATTGACCGGGGCCTACGCCGATCGGATCGGGCAGCGGCGGATTCTCATCACCAGCAGTCTCGCCCTGACGTTCTTCTCCGCCTGCTACGCGATGGTGACCGACTACCGGCTGATGCTCGCGCTGGCAATCGTGCAGGGCGTCTTCTGGTCGGGCCTGCTGTCGGCCTCCGCCGCCTACACCACGGCCATGCTCCCCGAGCGGCGGCGTGCGGAAGGGATTGGCTACTGGGGGCTCTCCACGATGGCCGCCATCGCCGTGGCGCC
>JACCXG010000149.1 GCA_013697225.1 Acidobacteriota bacterium | reverse complement strand
CCGCGCAGGAGCAGCGACGGGGTGACTGCAAAAGCGAACGCCACCTGACTGAAGGACTGCCAGTTCATCGTCGCCGTCTGGTAGCCGTCGAAGGCTGCCCAGGCTGCGAGCCCCCCGATCGCCCCTCCCACGAGGCTGAGCAGCAAGGCTTCGACGAGCACGGAGACGACAACCGACCCCGAACCGAAGCCGAGCGCCCGGAGAGTGGCAATCTCGCGGGTGCGTGTCGACACCGCCGAGTACATGGTGTTCACGGCGCCGAAGATCGCTCCGAGCCCCATCAGGCCCGCGATGGCGAACCCGATCGAGCGAATCACCGTCTGCAGGACCTGCGACTGCTGCGCGAAGTATTCCGGTTCCCGGATGGCGGTCACGTTGAGGCGGGGATCGGTCGTCAGGGCATCCTTCAGGGCCTGAAGGCTGTCGGGATCCTCGAGCCGGAGGTAGACCGACTGATAGGAGTTCCCGCGGCGGTACGCCGACTGCAGCACCCTCGCGTCGCACCAGAGCTCGGATTCCGCCGCGCTTCCGTTCGCGTCGAAGATTCCCACCACCTGCCAGGAGGTTTCCCCGGAGCGCACCGTGGAGCCCACCGAGAGTCCGCTGAACTGGTTCGAGGCGGCGCGCCCGACGACGATTTCGCTCGTGCCGGGGGTGAACATCCGCCCCTCCACGATCCTGAATTCAGGGCGGACCTCCAGCGCCGTCGGCGTCAGACCGCGCAACGGCACATTGGCGTCCGTGCCGCTCCGCTTCAGCGGGTGCCCCACGATGACGAACAGCTCCGGCGAGGCCTTCGGACCGGCCGCTCCCATCTCGATTCCCGGCGCCTCCGAGATGAGGCGCGCCTCCTCGCCGGAGAACCCGCTGGTCATCTCGGTGTCGCTGCCCGACCGCAGCACGATGACCGTCCGGGGGTCGCCCGTTCCGCGCATGGCGGCGCTGAAGCCCTCGGCAATCGACAGGACCGCCGTGAAGACGATCACCACACCCGCGATGCCAATCATCGCCACCACCGAGGAGCCCAGCCGCTGCGGGATCGAGCGGAGGGTCACACCGGTGACGGCAAGCGTCTGGGAGAACCAGTTCATCGAGAGACCTCTTTATTGTGCCGGACCCGAGAGACGCGAGCGGACGGGCCGCCGCGGGATCATCCTGTCCTGCGCAGCGCGTCCACGATCTTCAGCCGGCTTGCCTGATAGGCAGGCAGCAGTCCGGTCCCGAGGCCGAGAACCGCCACAAGCGCGATCCCGAACGCCAGGTCGCGTCCCGGCAGATGGAACACCGGCAGCAGTCCGTTGGTCGGATCCCCCTGCGCGATGATCGCCCACGCAATCAGCAGCCCCGTGCCGCCGCCCAGCACCGCAATCGTGCAGGACTCGAGCAGCACGAGCCCCAGGATCCGGCCGTCGCGGAACCCGAGCGTCTTCAACACACCGAGCTCGTTGATCCGTTCACGGACGGACTGCGCCATGGCGTTCCCGGCCACGAACAGGATGAAAGCCATGACGATCGCCGTGATGGCCATCATGATGGCGCCGATGTCCCCCACCTGCTTCGCGAAGTCGGACACGAACGCCTTCTCGGTAGCGGTCTTCGTCTCGCTCGGAGAGTTGGCGAACATCGCGTCAATCTCTTTCGCGAGCTGATCCGAGCGTGACGGATCGGCCACCCGGAACACGTACCAGCCCACCACGTCGCGGAAGACACTCTCGTTCCGGAGCGTCTGGTTCAGGTACTCGTAGTGGAAGAACAACTGTGTCTTGTCCACTCCCACGGTGCTGGAATCATAGATGCCGTCAATCGTGAACTCCCACGGCGAACCATCGGGCTTGCGGTAGATAGGGGAGATCAGCGGGACGCGGTCCCCGACTTTCCAGTTGAACTTGCGCGCGGTGTCGGCCCCGACGACGGCCCCGGTGCGATTCGCCAGCCAGGTCTTCTTCTGCTCCTCCGGAATCTCGAACTCCGGGTACATCCGCAGCCAGCTTTCCGGCTCCACCGCAAAGTTCGCAAAGAAGCTGTTCGGGTTCTGGTAGTAGGCGCCGAACCAGTTCGCATGCGTGAGATCCGTCACCCCGTCAGCCGATCGGATCCTGCCGGCGTAGCTGATGGGCAGCGGCTGGATGAGCGATACCTTGTGGATCACCATGAGGCGATCCGCCCCGGCCATCTCCACCCCCATGCTGAAGGCCGCCCTGATCGCCATGAGCGCGCCGAACAGGATGAACGCAATCATGATCGACAGGACGGTGAAGATCGTGCGGATCTTCCGCCGCATCAGGTTCCTGAACACCAGGGGCAGGAACTTCATGCCACCGCCTCCGGCACGAGCAGCCCCTTTTCGAGGTGCAGGGTCCGTTTCGCCCGCGCCGCGGCATGCGGGTCATGGGTGACCATCACGATCGTCTTTCCGTGATCCCGGTTGAGCGCCGTCAGCAGCTCGAGGATCTCGTCGCCGGCCTTGCGATCGAGATCGCCGGTCGGCTCGTCGCAGAGCAGCAGCGTCGGGTCGGTGACGATGGCGCGCGCGATGCCCACTCGCTGTTCCTGGCCTCCGGACAGCTGCCGGGGGTAGTGGTTCGCACGCTCCCCCAGGCCGACGACGTTCAGCGCCACCTGCACGCGGCGCTTCCGCTCCGCCGACGAGAGGCTGGTCAGCAGCAGCGGCAGCTCGACATTCTTTGCCGCCGTCAGCACCGGCAGCAGGTTGTACATCTGGAACACGAACCCGATGTGGCGCGCGCGCCACGCCGCCAGCTTTCCTCCTGACAGCCTGTCGATGCGGTCCCCGGCCAGCTGAATCGAACCCTCAGTCGGGGTGTCCAGCCCTCCCATCAGGTTCAGCAGCGTCGTCTTGCCGGATCCGGAGGGTCCCATGAGCGCCAGGAAGTCTCCCGCGGGGATATCCAGGGTCACCCCCTGCAGGACGTCGATCCGTTCACTGCCCCGGAAGTACACCTTGTGAAGATCCCGGATCGCCACCAGCGTATTCATCAGCGCTCCTTTACGCGTGTGCCATCTGCCAGTTCCGCCGGACCTTCGATGACCACGCGGTCGCCGGTCGTGAGTCCGGACACCACCTCGATCTGATCACCTTCTGTCCCACCTGTGCGCACCGCCCGGCGCTCCACCCGATCGTCGCGGACGACGAACACCACGGAAGCCCCATCCACGGTGCGCACGCCCCCCTTTGGCACGAGCAGCCGAGGGCGCGCCGCCTCCGTCCCTAAGTCGGGTGCCCGCTCGCTGAGGAACGTCACCTTCACGCCCATGTCCGGAAGGATGCGCGGGTCGAGCTCTTCGAACGCGATGCGGACCCTCACCGTCGCCTTCTGCCGATCGGCCGAGGGCACCGTGGTGATGACGTGCCCGGGAATGCGCCAGTCCGGGTAGGCGTCGAGCACCGCTTCCACCGGCTGGTCGGGGCGAACCCGGTTGATGTAGCTTTCGCTGACGTCCACTTCGATCTCGAGCGACGACATGTCCACGATCGTGCAGATGCCTGTTCGCGTGAAGCCCCCCCCGGCCGACACGGGAGAGATCATCTCCCCGGGCTGAGCGTCTTTCGAGATGGCCACGCCATCGAACGGTGCGCGCACGACCATGTCCGCCAGATCGGTGCGCCGGGCGTGCACCTGCGTGCGGGCCACCTCCACCTGCCCCTCGGCCAGGGCGATTCGTGCCTTCAGCGACTCGACCTGGGCCACGGCCTGATCGAGCTCGGCGCGCGAGATGACCCGTTCCTCGACGAGCTGCCGCCGCCGATCCAGCGTCAGCTCCGCTTCCCGCAGCCGCGCCTGGTCTTCGGCCGCTCCGCGCTCGGCCGCCGCGAGCTGCGCTTCCACAACGCCCAGCGTGGCCCGCAGCTGGGAATCATCGAGCCGCGCCAGGATCTGCCCCTGACGCACGGCTTTCCCCTCCTCCACGAAGACTTCCAGCACCTTGCCGGTCACCTTGGAGGAGACGGTCGCCCGCCGCCGAGCCGTGACGTACCCGGAGGCGTTCAGCACCGCCCCGCCAGCCGCCGGGGCCCCGCTGCGCACCGCCGCCGCCGTCGTCCGCACCTCCGCCACCGGCTCCCGGCTCGCCCAGAGCCACCCCCCGCCCGCCAGGGCCAGACTGAGGATCCCGACGACGAGCCACGGGCCACGGCGGCTTCCGCCCCCCCGCGCCGAGTGATCGATCCGAAGCGAAGCGAGGTCGTCGTTGAGATTCGTTGGCAAGGGGCTCCGAAAGCGGGTTCTCCGGAAGCTGGTTCTCCGGGGTTCTACTGGGTTCGACGAGGTTCGACGGGGTTCGGTTCTCCTGCGGTTCTGCTGGTTCGGTTCTGCCCGGCACGGTCCTACGTGGCAAACCCCGAGAACCCGGTAGAACCGACCCCGGAGAACCGAACCTTGCAGAACGTCGTTAGGAGAACCGAACCCGCCGAACCCCTGTGGTTCTGAGATTCAGCGCAGCGTTCCTACCAGCCAGCCGCGGGTGAGGTAGTCCATCATCGTGAAGGTGAACAGGATCATCAGGAAGAAAAAGCCAGAGGCCACCACGACCCACGTCAGGCGCGTGCTCCAGCGCACGTGCATGAAGAACAGGATGACGAGCAGTGCCTTCACGCTCGCGATGCCGAGCATCACGACGTTGTTCAGGAAGCCGAGATCGAAGAACGCTACGACCACGGTGAGAACGGTCCCTACCATGAGCGCGGCGAAGATCGTGTAGTACAGGCTCTTCGGTGCGACGTGAGCAGACATGGCGAATCCCTAACCCCTCATCCCAGATCCCGAATCCCTCGTCCCGGATCCTTCACTTTTCTCCCTTTTCCCTTTTCCCTTTCTTCCCGTCACCTAATGCCCTTCGCCATAGTGGCGGCCGATGAGATACAGCAGCGGGAACAGGAAAATCCAGACGATGTCGACGAAGTGCCAGTACAGGCCCGACACCTCGACGGGCGTGTAATAGGAGCTGTCGAACTGGCGGCGCCAGGCCATCCAGGCGATCACGGCCATCAGCGCGATCCCGATGATCATGTGCAGCGCGTGCAGGCCCGTCATGATGAAGTACAGCGAGTAGAACATCTCGACGCCGGTTGGGTGCGTCCACATTGCCGCGTTGAAGTACGGCCCGGGGACGATGCTCTCGCGGAACTTGTCCGAGTACTCGATGACCTTCACGCCGAGGAAGACGCTGCCCAGGAACATGGTCGCGACGATCCACCCGACCTGGACCTTCGGCGGGAGGCTCGTCTGGGCCGCGCGGACCGCCAGGGCCATCGTCAGCGAGCTGAAGATCAGTACCGCCGTGTTCAGGCCTCCCCAGAAGATGCTCAGGTGCGCGCTGGCCTCCTGGAAGGCGTCAGGCTGTGCCGACCGGTACACCAGGTACGCCATGAACAGGCCGCCGAAGAACATGATCTCCGTGACGAGGAACACCCACATGCCGAGCGTGGACGCCTCGACCTGCTGATCCATGTCGTCGAAGTGGTGCTGCAGCTTCGGGTGATGCGGGACATGGCCGTGCACC
>JACCXG010000102.1 GCA_013697225.1 Acidobacteriota bacterium | reverse complement strand
CGCGCTTGGCGTCATGTTCCTGAAGCACGGACGCGACGACGAGCTGCAGGCCGACAGGCTGGGCGTGGAGTACACCGCGTCCACGGGATGGGACCCTGCCGGCGTGGGAGGCATGCTGCGCACGCTCGCGAGGCTGGACGAGGCGGACGGCAGCCGGCGGGGGGTTCCCAACTGGCTGGCCACGCACCCGGCTCCTGCGGATCGGGTGAAGCAGGTCCAGGCCTACATCGCGAAAACAGATACCACGACTGTGGCGGGAGGATCGCGGAATCCGGACGAGTTCCTCCGCCGCATCGACGGCGTGGTCTTTGGCGACAGCCCCAGCCAGGGGATCGTCCGTGGCAATGCCTTCCTGCATCCCGACCTGCGGCTCTCGCTGACGTTCCCGCAGGGATGGGAGGTCCAGAACTCGAGGGAGCAGGTCGTTGCCAAAGCGCCGGAGCGCAACGAGTTCATGATCCTGCAGCTGGTGCCGAACCCCGCGGGATCGATCGAGCAGATCGCGCGCGGGACGATGGGGAATGCGGGGTTTCAGCAGTTGAGCGGGGAACGTGCGCAGCTGAACGGGCTGGATGCGTACGTCGGGACGTACCGCGGGCAGATGCAGGGGCTTGGGGACGTCGTGACGCTTGCCGCCCACATCGTGCACAACCGTACGGTGTACCTGTTTGCCGGCCTCGCGCCGCCCAACGGGTTCGAGTCCGCGCAGCAGGGCTTCGTGCAGAGCATCCGCTCGTTCCGTGAGCTGAGCGCGCAGGAAGCGGCAAACATCCGTCCGAACCGGGTCGATGTGTACACCGTGCGGCAGGGAGATACGTGGGAGTCGATCGCGCAGCGATCGACCGACGGGCTCGTGAAGCCCGCCACGCTGGCCATCATGAACAACTACGACCCCACGCAGCAGCCGAAGCCAGGGCAGCGCATCAAGATCGTCGTCGAGGGGTAGTCGGGTTTTATGCAACCCATCACGGTTCCGGGGGACTCACTCTGCCCGCGAAGCGGCGTCGCAGATCCGGCCCGCTGGTGAAGGCGGCACGCGCTGCCGCCGCGCTTGCGGCGGTGGCGTTCGGGTGTGCCGCGTACATCTACGTCACGCTTCCAGACGTCCGGCCGCTGCGCACGTCGAATCCGGCGACCACCGCGTTCATGGAGCTGCGGGCGGCGCAGGCACGCGCGAAGGGGGAGGCGCCCCGGCGTGTGCACCGGTGGGTGAGCTACGACCGCATGTCGCCGCACCTCACGCGTGCGGTTGTCGTGGCGGAGGACGCCGGGTTCTGGCGCCATTCGGGGATCGACATCGGGCAGATCCGCGAGTCGCTGGAGGTCAACATCCAGCGGCGCGAGCTCGCGCGTGGCGCCAGCACGATCACGCAGCAGCTCGCAAAGAACCTGTACCTCTCGCCATCGAAGAATCCCGTGCGCAAGCTTCGCGAGATGCTTATCGCGCGGCGGCTCGAAGCGGAGCTGGACAAGCGCCGGATCCTCGAGCTGTACCTGAACCTGATCGAGTGGGGGGACGGGGTCTACGGGGCGGAAGCGGCAGCCCGGACGCATTTCGGGAAGTCGGCCGCGGCGCTCGGGCCGGAGGAGGCGGCGCTCCTGGCCGGGGCCATCGTGAGCCCGAGAGTCCTGAGCCCCGGGCGTCCCTCGGCCAGGCTCCGGCAGAGGCAGGCGCTGATCCTCCGCCGGATGGGCGGGGGCAGGGTACAGCCCGTCCCGATCGGACCGATAGAACCTGAGGGGATTCCGGAGGCTCCTGCCGACGAGGGGCTGAAACCCGTGCCCCCGCTGCCGGAGCCGCCGGAGGGGGGCTGCGCGCGCGTTCCACCTCTGCTTTTACTGAGGGATTTCGTTGACATCGCCGCAGAGCAGGCGTATAGTTAGCAAGTTTCCTGCTTCAATCAGCTCCCTCTCTTGAAGCGGCTAGGACGCGGGCCGGCCAGCGTGTTCCTCGCTGTCTGGTTCGGCGTGTCGCGATGATCAACTACACCGAGCGCATCGCGCTCCTGATGGACGATATCGTCCGCCGTACACCCCGGCTGTCCTTCATCAACATGAAGGAAGTGCTGGTGTTCGGGCGATTCGGCCGGTCCGACGCGGAGGGAGCCTTCGCGACATGTCACTGCATGACGCTGCCCGAGAGCGAGCCCGGCTATTACTTCTGGCGCGACCGCGAAACCGGGCAGCTCACGCGGCGATCCGAGTGGTTCGTGACCAAGTCTCCCGAGGTGCGCATCGGCGCGACCCGGATCACCTACCTGATTTCCTTCGTGCTCCCGCGCTTCTGCAACCAGACGCTCGAGCGGTCGCGCAAGGCGGCGTTCTATTCCGGCGCGGCCCCCTGGCTGGCAAAGCTCGACACGATCGTGCACGAGCTCTACCACATCGATCCGGCGGCAGCCGGCATCCGGAAGCTCGTGCGGGCCGACGGCAGCGATTCTCACCGCTCCCATGGTCCTGAGTTCTACGAGGAAGTGTCGGAGATGGTGAAGAGCTATCTCGACACCGGCCCGGACCCGGCCCTCTTCGACTTCCTCGCGCACGACTTCGGGTCGCTGAACAGGACCTTCGGCGGGCTGGTGGGCACGGCCTTCAGGAATTACCCGTCGTTCCCCCAGCGCTACATGGAGGCGATGCAGGCCCCTCCAGCCGAGCCGACGATCCGGATCGAGCCGATGAAGCCTCCGACCCAGCCGATGCTCTACACCGAGGCGGACCTGCAGATGAGGCACTTCAGCGACCAGACCGCCCGGCGGCTCACGAGCAAGGGCGCCCACCGGGCTGCCTGACGTGATGCCGAGGCGGCGGGGCGCCCGCGCGGGGACCCCGCAGCCCCGCTCCCTGGCGCTCCCTGGCGTCATCGCCCTCATCGGCGTGCTCTCGAGCGCCGCCTGCGCCTCCACAGGTGCCGTCCCGGCGCCGTTTCCCCGCCCCGGCGGGGCCCCCGCACAATCCATCGGCGCTCCCGTGCACGGGACGGCTCTCGTCCGCACGGCCATGAGCTTCCAGGGGGTGCCTTACCGCAATGGCGGCGGGGATCCGTCGGGCTTCGACTGCAGCGGGCTGGTGGCCTACGTGTTCGCCCGGCACGGGGCCGTCGTGCCGCGGACGGTCTCGGGCCAGTTCTCCCTGGGCCGCGGCGTCCGCCGCGGGTCGATTGCCCCTGGCGATCTCGTGTTCTTCAGCACCGTCGCCCCAGGCGCTTCCCACGTGGGCATTGCGATTTCCGGCGATCAGTTCGTCCACGCCCCGGCAACGACCGGCGTGGTCCGTGTCGAACGGTTGACATCCCGCTACTGGTCCCGCCGGTTCGTAGGGGCCCGGCGCCTCGACTGAACGGCTGGCCTGGCCCGTCGGATCCCCGTAAGCCGCTGCAAACATTGACAGTATCCCCAGTCTTCAGGCAGAATGACTCAGGCTTATGGAGCAGACGCTCCTCTTGAACGCCACGTACGAACCTCTCAAGGTCGTCCACTGGCAGCGGGCGGTGACGCTCTGGTGCCAGGGGAAGGTCGAGGTTATTTCCTCGTACGACCGCGAGGTGCGCTCTCCCTCGTTCAGTTTCCGGCTGCCATCGGTCATCCGCCTGCTGCGCTACATCAAGATGCGCCGCACGATCGACTACGTGCCGTTCTCGCGCGCCAACATCTACGCCCGGGACGATCATTCCTGCCAGTATTGCGGCGAGGTGTTCCCCACAGCGGACCTCACCTTCGATCATGTGGTGCCGGTCGCCCAGGGCGGCCGCAAGGACTGGGGAAACATCGTCACCTGCTGCGTCTCGTGCAATCGCCGCAAGGGAGGCCGGACCCCCGCCCAGGCCGGCATGCACCTCATCCGAGCCCCGAAGCGCCCCGAACGCGCCCCGGCCATCCGGATTACCGTCGGCCTGAAGAACGCCCCGACGAGCTGGCGCGATTACTTCTACTGGAACATGGAGCTCGACGACAACTGAATTGCCACGATTGCCAAAATTAGGGCGATTCCGAAAACCTTTGGCACTTTTGGCAATCTTGGCAATTTCGGCGGATTCTGCCGTTCCCCCGGTTCCTGGCAATCTTGGCAATTCGAAATGATTAGGAGTGTTCATCCCCTCTGGGCCGTGGAGGGGGGGCAGATCGTGGTGTCCGGCGACGGCATAGGGAGCGATCCCCCGTCGCCGGTGCGCATCGGCGGGGAGCTCGCGCGTCCGGTCCACCTTACGCCGGGCTCCATCAGCGTTGTCGTGCCGGCGGGCCTCGAAGGGGGCAGGACGCCGGTGAGGCTGGGGGA
>JACCXG010000070.1 GCA_013697225.1 Acidobacteriota bacterium | reverse complement strand
CTCTACGGAGACGGGCGGCAGGTGAGGGACGTCCTCTTCGTGGAGGATCTGGTAGACGCCATGCTGCGGGCCCACGACGCGATTGCCGAGACGAGCGGCCACGCGTACAACATCGGCGGCGGGCCGTCGAGCACGATCAGTCTTCTCGAGCTGATTGACGTCATAGGCGAGCTCCTGGGCAGGCGCCCCTCGTTCCATCTGGAGTCGTGGAGACCGGCCGATCAGCGGTACTACGTCTCCGATACGGCCAGGTTCATGGCTGCCACCGGCTGGTCCCCTCAGGTTCCGGTCGCCGAGGGCATCGAGCGGCTGGCCGCCTGGCTCACCGAATCGGGCACGGCCGCCTCTGCCGAGCTCGTGGGCAGCGGAGTGGCTCTGTGAAGTTCGCCCTGATCAATCCACGCTGGACGTTCGAGGGGGGTATCTATTTCGGCTGCCGCGAGGCGCACCTGCCCCTCGAATACGGCTACGCTCGGGCGTTGCTCGAGCGTGAGGGGCACGAGGTGCTCCTGGTGGACGCGCAGCTGCACGATCTGCCGATCGCCGAGGTCGTGAGAAGGGTCGAGGCGTTCGTCCCGGACCGTCTGGTGATAACCACCGCCCCCAGTTACCTGTTCTGGCGATGTGCGCCGCCGGAGCTGCGGGTGCCGCAAGAGACGCTGGCCGCACTCCAGCACATCCCCGCGACCCGCATCGTTGTCGGCCCTCATGTGTCCACGACCCCGGCTGCGGCCCTTCGAAAGCTTGGCGTGGACGTTGGCGTGCTGGGGGAATGCGAAGAGGTGCTGCCGCGCCTGGCGTCGGAGCCGGTGAGCTGGGAGGCCATCGGCTCGATTGCGTACGCCCGCGGGGGTGAGGTGCGGGTGCAGGGAGGTCCGCACTCGAGCGACATGGGGACGCTTCCGGCACTCGCGTGGCAGGCCGACGATGTACGGCGTCACGGTCACCACCATCACCGCTTCGACGCACTGCCGCAGGGGCCTGGCGCTGAAATGGAAGTGTCTCGGGGCTGCCCGTATCACTGCACGTTCTGTGCGAAAGAGAACTTCAGGGACGACTATCGCAAGCGCCCGCTGCCTGTGATTCTGGAGGAGCTGGACGGGCTGCGCGCACAGGGTGTCGAGTACGTCTACTTCATCGACGAGATCTTCCTCCCCAATCGCGAGCTGCTGGAGGCCTTTGTTCCTCGCGGAATCAAGTTCGGAATCCAGACACGTATCGACCTGTGGACACCCGCGAACCTGGATCTGCTCGGGCGGGCCGGCTGTGTGTCGATCGAAGCGGGTGTCGAGAGCATTACCGTCGAAGGGCGCAACCTGCTCGACAAGGGGAGCAGACTGACCACCGAGGAGATTGCCTCCCGGCTGATATGCGCCAAGGGGCACGTGCCTTTCGTACAGGCGAACCTGCTGGAGTCGGGAAGCGACGACCCCGCCGAGGTGGAACGCTGGCGCCTGCACCTGCAGGGCTACGGCGTCTGGGCCAACAAGCCGGTGCCAATGTTCCCGTACCCCGGCTCACCGGGATACACCCGGCAGTGGGGGGCTCCGGACGACCGGGCGTGGGAACGCGCCATGGACCACTACCTGGCGCGCTACGACGAGTTCAGCGACATCCAGGAAGCGCGCCCGCGGCCCCTGTCCGAGCTGGAGGCCTGGACGCCGCCGCGGCACGGCCAGGGCTGGTCCGACGGCGCCGTCACCTGCCGGACGCCCGCCGATGCAGGGCGCTGATCTCTCGAGAGTCGTCCGCCACGTCGGGCCGGCCGGTCCGTTCGGACCCGCAGACGCCGCCCCGGATCCCCGGTTGCACGCCGAACCTGCCCGAAGCCGCACGGTTCGTCATGTGCTGATGACGGCCGACGCCGTCGGCGGCGTGTGGCGGTACACGATCGACCTTGGCCGCGCGCTCGCAGCCCGCGGTGTGAGGACGACCGTCGCCGTGATGGGGCCCTTCCCAAGTCCCTCGCAACGGCGTGAAGGGGAGGCTGCCGGGCTCGCCATCCTCGACCGCTCCTTCCGTCTCGAGTGGATGGAGAATCCGTGGGACGACGTGCGGCGGGCGGGAGGATGGCTGCTGGCGCTCGAGCGTGCCCTGCTGCCCGATGTCGTGCACCTGAATGGCTACGCTCATGCCGCGCTCGAGTGGCGCGCACCCGTCGTCGTCGTCGCGCACTCCTGCGTCCGCTCCTGGTGGCGCGCAGTGAAAGGGGAGGAAGCCCCAGCGCGGTTCAAGGAGTATCGGGAGGCGATCGCCGCCGGTCTCCTAGCCGCGCGCGTGGTGATCGCGCCAACCGCGGCGATGCTGAGGGCGCTGGAAGAGGAGTACGGCCCGGCGCTGCGGGCTCGCGTCATTCCAAACGGCTGCATGGTGGCGGGCGGGCACGCCGAGCCGTTCTGGGGCGCGAAGGAAGAGGTGGTTCTCTCGGCGGGGCGGGCGTGGGACGAGGGGAAGAACATCGCGGCGCTCTGCGCGGTCGCCGGTCAATTGAGCTGGCCCGTGTGTGTGGCCGGGGAGGCGCGCGCTCCCGAGGCCCCGTCGTGCGAGCTTCCCGGCGTCCGGAGGCTCGGGCATCTGCCGGCACCGGAACTGGCGAGCTGGTATCGGCGCGCCGCGATCTACGCGCTGCCCGCCCGCTACGAGCCGTTCGGGCTTTCCGTGCTCGAAGCGGCCCGTGCCGGGTGCGCGCTCGTGCTCGGTGACATCCCCAGCCTGCGGGAGAACTGGTCCGATGCCGCCACGTTCGTGGACCCGAACGACGGCCCTGCGCTGGGGGCTGCTCTCGAGGACTTGATTTCAAACCCGGTGCGCCGTGAGGCCCTGGCCCGCCGCGCGTGGGCGAGGAGCCTGCGGTTCACCATCGACCGCACGGCAGACGAGTATCTGAAGACATACGAGGACCTTCTGGGATGAAGCCCCGCATCGCATTCTTCGGGTCGAGCCTGGTATCTGCCTACTGGAACGGCGCGGCAACCTACTATCGCGGAATCATCCGCGCGCTGGCCGGCCGCGGCTTCGATGTCACCTTCTACGAGCCGGACGCCTACGATCGGCAGCGCCATCGTGACATCGAGGATCCCGACTGGGCGCGCGTTGTCGTCTACCCGGTGGAGCCCGGCGCTGGGGAAGACGGAGTCCGGGCCGCGCTGCGGCAGGCGCGCGGCGCCGACATCGTCGTCAAGACCAGCGGCGTCGGTGTGTTCGATGCGTTGCTCGAGGAGGCGGTGCTGGAGGAGAAGGCGCCGCACGCGCTGACGATCTTCTGGGACGTGGACGCGCCGGCAACACTCGACCGTCTGGCGGCGGATCCTGCCGACCCGTTTCATGCGCTCGTGCCGCGGTACGACCTCGTCCTCACCTATGGCGGAGGTGAGCCGGTCGTGCAGGGGTACGGGGCCGTGGGTGCGCGGCTCTGCGTGCCGGTTTACAACGCCCTGGATCCCACGACCCATTTCCCCGTGGCTCCTGACGAACGGTTCGCGGGCGACCTGGGGTTCCTCGGCAATCGCCTGCCGGATCGGGAGGCGCGTGTGGAGGCCTTCCTGTTCGCGGCGGCCGAGCGTCTGCCCGCTTCCCGCTTCGTGCTTGGCGGGAACGGCTGGGGGGACAAGGGGATGCCGCCCAACATCCGCTACGTCGGCCACGTGTACACCCGCGACCACAATGTCTTCAACTGCACGCCGCGTGCGGTGCTGAACATCAGCCGCGACAGCATGGCGCGGTACGGATTTTCCCCTGCTACCCGGGTGTTCGAGGCAGCCGGGGCAGGCGCCTGCCTGATCACGGATGAATGGGTAGGGATCGAGGCCTTCCTCGAGCCCGGACGGGAGGTGCTTGTCGCGCCGGACGGTGAGAGCGTGGCCGCTCACCTGGCGGAGCTGGATCCAGTCCGGGCGGCGGGGATAGGCCAGGCGGCCCGGAGCAGAATTCTTGCCGAGCACACGTACGAGCACCGTGCCGCGCAGCTCGACGTGTTGTTGTGCGAGCGCACGGCAGTGCAGGTCCCGTCATGAAGGTCGTGATCTTCGGGCTGACGATCAGCTCCGCCTGGGGGAACGGGCATGCCACGCTGTGGCGTGGTCTCTGTCGTGCCCTTCATGCGCGCGGCCACGAGGTGGTCTTCTTCGAGCGGGACGTCCCCTACTACGCGGAACACCGCGACATGGCTGGAGCCGAGTGGTGCCGCCTCGTGCTGTACGACGACTGGACAGAGGCTTCCGTGCAGGCGCGTCGCGAGCTTGCGGATGCGGATGTCGGCATCGTGACGTCCTACTGCCCCGACGGCCCTCTGGCCTCTTACGCCGTGGTTGATTCCGGCATCCGCCGCAAGGTGTTCTACGACCTTGATTCCCCCGTCACGCTCGAGCGGCTCACCCGGGGTGAGCCCGTGCCGTACCTCCCGGCCGACGGGCTTTCCGGGTTCGATCTCGTCCTGAGCTATGCGGGCGGTGAGGCCCTCGACAGGCTCAAGGATCGGCTTGGCGCCAGGGTCGTGGCGCCCCTGTACGGGAGCGTGGACCCGGACGTCCACCGGCCGGTCCCCCCTGTGGAGGCGCTGCGGAACGACCTGTCCTATCTGGGGACCTACGCGGCCGACAGGCAAGGGCTGCTCGACGACCTGTTCATCGCCGCAGCGCGCCAGCGTCCATCGCAGCGGTTTGCGATTGCCGGTTCACAATACCCGGCCGACTTTCCGTGGACCCCCAACATTCTCTACTTCTGGCACCTGCCGCCGGCCGATCACGCGTCACTGTTCTGCTCCTCCGGCCTGACGCTGAACATCACACGCGCCGCGATGGCCGCGGTGGGCTACTGCCCTTCAGGAAGGATGTTCGAGGCGGCGGCGTGCGGCACTGCGATGGTCAGCGACTGGTGGGAAGGGCTCGACGCGTTCTTCGAGCCGTCGCGGGATGTGCTGATTGCGCGGCGCACCGAAGACGTCCTCGCGGCCCTTGCGATCCCTGATGCGGAGCGTGCCGCCATTGGCCGCTCGGCTCGCGAGCGGACGCTTGATTGCCACACGGCCAGCGTGCGCGCCCGCGAGCTCGAGGCCATGATCGAGCCCTCGTGGGCCGGCGCGGGAGCCGCATGATGTGGGGCGTCATCCCCGCTGCCGGACAGGGCAGCCGGATCCAGCCGCTGGCCTTTTCGAAAGAGCTCCTCCCGGTGGGAAGCCGGCTCGACGGGGAACGGGAGCGGCCGCGGGCGGTCAGTGAGTACCTCGTCGAACGGCTTGTGCTCGGCGGCGCGGACAAGCTCTGCTTCGTCATCTCGCCGGGCAAGTCCGACATTCTCGAGTACTACGGCGGCGGCGCCTTTGCTGCGACGGTCTTCTACAGCGTGCAGCCCGAGCCTGCCGGTCTGTGCGACGCTGTGTTCCGCGCGCTGCCGCTCATTGCGCCTGACGAGCACGTGCTCGTGGGGCTCCCTGATACGATCTGGTTTCCCGCCGACGCCCTGACGCATCTGCCCGAGGGCGAGCTGTCGTTTCTGCTGTTCCCGGTCCAGCGGCCCGAGCTCTTCGATGCGGTGGTCCTCGATGACCGGGACCGCGTGCTCCAGATTCAGGTGAAGAGTCCTCAGGCTTCGTCCCGCTGGATCTGGGGAGCCTTCAAGATGCCCGGATCGATCCTCCGCGAACTGCACGCGCTGTGGGAGGCGAGGAACCGGCGGGATGAATATGTCGGCACCCTGGTGAACGCATGGCTCGAGGAGGGGGGGCGTGCCCGGGGGGTGCCGGCTGGCCACTCGTACGTCGATGTTGGAACGGTGCGTGGTTACCGCGAAGCCGTCCTGCTCCTTGGCGACGAGACGCTGACCACTCCGCCCCCCGTGGCGGAAGTGGTCAATCCCGACCTGTGACCCCTCCCGCCCCTTCCATGCGCATCGTGCTGTTCTGCCACTCGCTCGTCTCCGACTGGAACCATGGGAACGCCCATTTCCTCCGCGGGATCGTGGCCGAGTTGCTCGACCGTGGACACGAGGTGCGGGTGTACGAACCGGAGGACGGCTGGAGCCGGGAGCAGTTGCTGGCCAC
>JACCXG010000063.1 GCA_013697225.1 Acidobacteriota bacterium | reverse complement strand
GAACTGGCCTCCGGGCTCGGGCTCCCTGTCGTCCAGGCACTGCGGCGGAACCGCCACACGCGTTCGCAGACCGACTTCCCTGCCGCACGGCGGCACGCCAACGTGCGGCACGCCTTTGCCCCTGCGCGGCGAACCCCTTCTGCCGGCCGCTGCATCGTGCTGGTGGACGACGTGAGTACGACGGGAGCGACGCTGGAGGCATGCGCAAGGACGCTGCTCAGAGCCGGAGCCCGCGAAGTGCGGACGCTTACGGCAGCCCGAGCCGTGTCGCGGCTGCGATCCGGACGTCCGCGCTGACCTCTTCCTTCGGGCGATCGCCGGGCACGACCGCCCAGTCGTTCCGCGCCGACTGGGCGAGGTAGCTCTGACGCACGCGTTCCAGCAGCGCGACGTCGCGCTCGTACAGATCGCGGCCGGCGGACTTGCGGCGCACGGCAACGTCGGGAGCGATGTCGAGCAGGATCGTCAGGTCGGCCATGGGAAGAAAACGCTGGAGGTCGGCAAGCCAGGCCGGGTCCAGCCCCTGCGCCTCGCCGTAGGCGACGCTCGAGGCCGTGTACCTGTCGCAGAGAATGACGACCCCCTCGGCAAGCCAGCAGTCGATCCGCGGCTTGAGCTCGTAGCGATTGGCCACGTAGAGCAGCTGCATCACGTCGGCCGTGTAGCCGCGTTCGCCGTGAAGCGCCCGGTGCAGCTCGGCGCCAATCGCGGTCTGATAGTCAGGGAACGAGAGGAGCTCGCAGCGACGCCCAGCGGCGGTGAGGCCGTCGCGCAGCGTTTCCGCCTGCGTCTGCTTGCCGCTCTGATCGAGCCCCTCGAAGGCGATGAGCGCTCCCTGCATCGGGCTCAGCTCTCCAGCGCGACGAGGTCGTCGATCGTCTGCCGCCTCCGAATCACCGTGGCCCGGCCGTCCTGCACGAGGACTTCCGCCGGCATCGGCCGGCGGTTGTAGTTCGAGGCCATCACCGAACCGTAGGCCCCAGTGTCCCTCACGACCAGCAGGTCGCCGACGGCGGGCGCGGGCAGCTGGCGATCCCTGCCGAGCGTGTCGCTCGTCTCGCAGAGCGGGCCGACGATGTCGCAGAGCGCGGGAGGGTTGCTCGAGGCGGCAAGCGGTTCGATTCCGTGATAGGCGCCGTAGAGCATCGGACGAATGAGATCGGTCATCCCCGCGTCGAGGATGACGAACAGCTTGCCCCCTGGCTGCGGCTTGATGTCGATGACCCGTGACACGAGCACGCCGGCGGAGCCGACAAGCGAGCGCCCCGGCTCGAGCACGAGCGTGAGGCCTGATTCGCGCACGATCGGCAGGATGGCAGCCGCGTACTCCGCCGCGGAAGGGACGCGCTGCCCTTCGTAGGCAATGCCGAGCCCGCCGCCGATGTCGAGGTGCTCGACGCCGATCCCGGCATCCGCCAGCTCGCGGGAGAGGTCCACGAGAGCCTGCGCCGCCCGGCGGAGCGGGTCGAGGTCCGTGATCTGCGAGCCGACGTGGCTGTGCAGGCCGACGATCTCGATGCCGGGCCGCCCGTGCACGCGCCGGCAGACATCCAGCGCGTCGGCAAGCGAGATGCCGAACTTGTTGTTCTTGAGGCCTGTCGAGATGTGCGGATGGCTGAGCGCGTCGATGTCTGGGTTCACCCGCACCGCGACCCTCGCACGCCTCCCTGCGGCCGAGGCGATCGCCTCGATCCGCTGCAGCTCGCCATGCGACTCGGCATTGATGCTGTGCAGCCCGAGATCCACGGCGCGCGCCAGCTCGGCGTCCGTCTTCCCCACACCCGTGAACACAATCTCGGAGGGGGTAAACCCGGCGCGCAGAGCGACCTCGATCTCGCCGCCGGAGTTCGCGTCGGCTCCCGCCCCGAGGCTGCGCAGCAGGCGCGCGATCGCCAGCGTGGAGTTCGCCTTGAGGGCGTAGTGCATCGCGTGGGGATAACCGGCAAAGGCGCGATCGATCTCGCGATACCGGTCAGCGATGCTGGCAGCGCTGTAGACGTAGAGCGGCGTTCCGTGGGCCGCGGCAAGGTCGACGAGCGGCACGCCGTCGCAATGCAGCGCGCCGCCGATACGATCGAATGCGGACAATGTGTAACGATTCTACCCCGTCGCACGCGCCGCTCCCGCGCGGCCGCCCCGCAGAGACCGCCGAAAGGCCAGAACTACCGGGGGATGGGGCCGCGGGTTTCTGATATCATTTCGGCTGCCCGACCCTGATGACAGCCACCCCCGAAATGCTCGATTGCTGCAGGAAATCCGCGTCGCGACGCGGGCGGATGTTCCCTGCCGCGAACGCGTCCGGCCGTTCCGGAACGGCCTTGCCGCGGGGGCGGAGGAGCGCAGCTGCCCGCCGGCGGCTGTACCAGGAGGCCCCGCCCCGTGTCCGTTGACTCCCCGGCCGCACGGCCGGTGACCTCCGACACGCTCATCGCGCAGTGTATCGGTGGGGATCAGGCAGCCTGGGACACGATCGTCCGGCAGAACTGGCGCAAGGTGTTCAACGTCGCCTACAAGTTTGTCGGCAGGCACGACGAGGCGGAAGACCTGGCGCAGGACATCTTCCTGAAAATCTTCAAGGCGCTCGGCACCTTCGATCGCCGTGCGAACTTCCAGACATGGATCGTCAGCATCAGCCGCAACCTCTGCATCGACCACTACCGGAGCGTGCGGAAGGAGCGGCAGACGATCGCCCGCGAGGTGGACTCGACCGATCTGCAGCCTGCCTCCAAGGAGCGCGGACCGTACGCCGCGGCGGAGCACCAGGACCTCCGCGAGCTGCTGCGGGTGTCGCTCGGCAAGCTCCCGCCGGCGCTGCGCACGGCGGTCGTGCTGCGCGATCTCCAGGAACTGTCGTATCAGGAGATTGCCGACAAGCTGGGGCTGCCGGAAGGGACCGTCAAGTCACGAATCAACCGCGGCCGGCTGGAGCTGGCACGCCAGGTCCGGCGGGCGCAGGACAAACAGCCGCCGCTGCGGCGCCGCAGCCGGGAATCCGGAGCCACTGAATGAACGTCACTACCGACCACGCGAACGGCATCGTCATCGTCCGCGTGGGTGAATCCCGCCTGATGTATCCGCTGCTCTCGGAGTTCTCCTCCGTCGTGACGCAGCTCATCGCATCGGGCGAACGGAAGGTCATCCTCGACCTCGCGACGGTCGGCTACGTCGACAGCGCCACGATCGGATGCCTGATGGACCTCTATCGCCAGGCGTCGGCCGCGGGAGGCGCGCTGAAGCTCGCGGGCGTCCAGCGCCGGGTCGAGACGATGCTGACGATGACCGGGGCCCAGAATTTCATCGAGGTGCACCCCGATGAGCCCAGCGCCGTCAAAAGCTTCGGAGCGTAGGCCATGCGCACGATCAAACTGACGACCGGCGTGGAGGTCCCGCTCGACGGCGACCTTCTGACCGTCCTCGAGGCGCTGTATCGCGAGATGACCGCCAGGCGCGAGCTCGAGCGCACCTTCGAGGACACGGTGCGCGAGATCCAGGAGGTCATCGACCAGATGACCGACGCGGAACGGCGTCAGTACCTCTCCGAAAGCCTGTTCCTGAACTTCGTTTCGTACGAGAACGAGCGGCTCGGCGCGTATATGAAGAAGCTCACCGAGAAGGCGGAAGCCCCGCTGGCCAGCGGAGACCGGGAGACCCCCTGAGGCCGCTGGCCCGCGGCTGAGCGCGCCCGCACTTCCCCCCCAGACGTGTCACTGAACTACCTCGCCACCCGGTTCACCTGCAGCTGGCCCTGGAGCACGATGGTGCTGCTCTGCGACGGCCGGCTCGTCTGCGGCTGCGCCGACCCCTACGGGCGCCGCGTGCTCGGCGACACCAGGACGCACAGCGTGGCGCAGGTCTGGACGGGAGAGACCGCCTCCGGGCTCCGGCGCGATCTGAACGCCGGCGGAGCCCGCTTCTGCGGTGACTGCCCCTTGAAGCTCCCGCTCCGCCGGGACGACACGCCGCCGCAGCGGGACCTGAACGTGCCCGCGCTCCCCTCCCGGCTGTACATCGAGACGACCGCCGCCTGCAACATCTCGTGCGAGCAGGCCTGCTGCGCCCCCGAGACCGGGATCACCCGCACGCGGACCGCCGGCATGCTCGACTTCGATCTCTTCCGCCGCGTGGTGGACGAAGCGGGACCGTCGCTGGCCAGGATCGACTTCTTCAACTACGGCGAGGCGTTCCTCCACAAGCGGGCCGTCGAGATGTGCGAGTACATCAAGACCACCTTCCCGCAGGTGTATCTCTACACGAGCACGAACGGGCTGGCGTTTTCGGAGGAAGGGGTGCGGCGCCTCGTCCGGTCCGGCATCGACGAGGTCACGTTCTCGATCGACGGGGCGACACAGGAGAGCTACGTGAAGTACCGCCGGCGCGGCGACTTCGACAAGGCGCTGCGGAACCTGCGGTTTGCCGTGGATGAGAAACGGGCGTCGGGCCGCGACGTGCCGTTCATCAACTGGCGCTACATTCTCTTCACGCACAACGACAGCGATGCCGAGATGCAGGCGGCGCGTGAGCTCGCGGCGGAAATCGGCGTGGACCGGCTCTGCTGGGAGCTCACCGACCACCCCGAAGACATGTTCTCGCGGCGGTTCCTCCCGGGCACGCCCGAACTCGAAAGGATCCGCCGGGAAGTCTGGGACGACAACAACCTCGGCAACGCCATTCCCGGCGCCACGCCGCGCGCGACAATCCACGTGCGGGGGCGCCTTCCAGGTCTGCCGCTCGTCGCCCGCCCGGGGCGTCCGCTGACCGTGCACGCGACCGTGCGGAACGACTCTATCCGGAGCTTTCCGGCCCGGGCGAGCTACGGCCGGCGGCTGGTTCGCCTCGGAGCCCAGCTCTGCGCCGCCGACGGCTCGGTCGTCAATCGCGACTACGAGCGGGCGTGGCTGCCGGAGTCGCTCGGGCCTGGCGCGCGGGCCAGGGTGCCGATGACCATCACGGCCCCCACGGAGCCGGGGCGATATGCGTTGAAGTTCGACCTGGTGAGCGAGGGGATCGACTGGTTCGAGGCGTGCGGATCGCCAACGACGACCCGCACGCTCGTGGTGATCTGAAGGGCGCGAGCCTAGTTCGCGAGCCGCGCTTCGGCCCTCGTCCGCACGCCCACGGGGACGAGCCCGGCTTCCGGTGCTTCCACGATCCGCCACGCGTCCGGCTCGTCCAGGATCTTTGCCGCGAACGCCGTGTGCAGGGCGTGTCCGCCGCGGTGCGCCACGAGGTGGCCGATCACCGGATAGCCGACGAGCGAGAGGTCGCCGATCACGTCGAGGATCTTGTGGCGGACGAACTCGTCGTCGAACCGCAGCGCGTTGTTGAGGACGCCGGTCTCGCCGAGCACGATGGCGTTGTCGAGCGAGCCGCCGAGCGCGAGGCCGCGCTGCCGCAGCATCTCGACTTCCTTGAGGAACCCGAACGTGCGCGCCGGCGCGACGTCTTCGACGAAGCTGTCCTCCGTGATCCGCATCGTCCGCGACTGGTGCCGCAGCAGCGGATGGTCGAAGCTGATGCTGTAGGTCACCTTGAAGTGATCGGAGGGGTACAGCGCAATGCGCTTGTCGCCGTTCGTGAGCGAGATCGGCCGCAGCACCTTCAGGAACCGGCGCGGGGCGGTCAGCTTCCTGACACCCGCTTCGTTGAGGATCAGGTAGACGAACGGAGCCGCGCTCCCGTCCATGATCGGGACTTCCGGGTGGTTCAACTCGACAATCGCGTTGTCGATGGAGAGGGCCGTCAGGGCCGCGAGCAGGTGCTCGACGGTTTCAACCGAGACCGCCTCACGCGTGAGGCCCGTCTGGTACTGGATCCCCCCCAGGTGCGTGACGGTGGCGGGAATCTCGAGCCCGCCGAGATCGCTTCGCTGGAAGCGGATCCCATAGTTCGCGGGGGCCGGCTTGAGCGACAGGGTCACCTTGTTACCGGAATGCAGGCCGATGCCGGTACAGGATACGGATCGTCGAAGGGTGCGCTGCGCGTTCATGACCTCTCTGATGGAAGCTGGGTGAGCCTCTTCGGCTCCACCGACCTCAGCAAAGGCTCTGCCAATCCGGACAAATCTGTAAACCTGCTTCGAACAGCAGGAGTTACAGGCATTTGTGCCGGGTTGGGGAGGGGGGGATTTACGGGATTCCCGGAGTGGTGTTGCTGAATAGCCACACCGCCGCGCTGCGGGATTGTGGCTGAATTACCACAGTCAACGGATGGCCGGACCGGAATGTTCGCTCTCATCATGACGCCAGGGCCGGCGGGTCGCCGAAAATGTCCGCCAGGAACCGCCCTGTATGAGATTCTCGGCTCGTGGCCACTTCCTCAGGAGTCCCCGCCGCCACGACGCGCCCCCCGCCGGCTCCCCCCTCCGGCCCGAGGTCGATCACGTAGTCGGCCGACTTGACGACGTCCAGATTGTGCTCGATGATCACAACCGTGTTGCCCTGATCGACGAGTTTGTTCAGCACGTCCAGCAGCTTGTGCGTGTCTTCGAAGTGCAGCCCCGTTGTCGGCTCGTCGAGGATGTACAGCGTGGTACCGGTCCCCCGCCGCGACAGCTCCTTCGAGAGCTTCACCCGCTGAGCTTCGCCGCCGCTGAGGGTGGTGGCTGACTGCCCGAGCTCGATATAGCCGAGCCCGACGTCCTGGAGCGTCTTCAGCTTGCCGGCAATGGGCGGAAAGTTCTCGAGCAGCGGCAGGGCCTGATCGACCGTGAGGTTGAGCACGTCCGCGATCGACTTGCCGCGGTACTTGATCTCGAGCGTCTCCCGGTTGTACCGGCGCCCCTTGCACTGCTCGCACATCACATACACGTCCGGCAGGAAGTGCATCTCGATGGC
>JACCXG010000632.1 GCA_013697225.1 Acidobacteriota bacterium | reverse complement strand
AATCTCTGCCGTCGTCATGCACGAGCTGTACTACGGCGCGTTCAAGAGCCAGCGAGTCGAGAAGAACGTGGCTCGCGTGGACGCATTGCAGTTTCCGGTGCTGGAACTCGATCAGGACGACGCCCGGAAAGCCGGCGAGATCCGCGCGCACCTCGCCTCGAAGGGGACGCCTATCGGTCCATACGATGTACTGATCGCCGGCCAAGCCAAGGCACGCAAGCTGACGCTCGTCACGCACGACACGACTGAGTGTGTGCGCGTGCCGGGGCTGAAGGTCGAGGACTGGAAAGGGATGACGTCCTCGCCGCCGCCGGTGCGGCCTCGGAAGGGACCCAAGCCTCGCTCCGAGCGGTAGCCGCGCTGGCAACCGCCGGCGTTACGCAGGCGATCGTCAGCAGCATGATTCGACGGGTGAATTCGACCATCAGTCGTCTTGTGACCACCTGTCCTCCGCCGCCCATGAATGCGTCGTTGCCCGACGAATCAGCTCACGCGAGACCTTGACGGCCGACGTCCAACACGGTACATCTTCCCTCCATGAGTCTTTACCGCCTCTCCGTGTTCCTGGCGTTCTCCACCACGCTCATCGCCATCGGCCAGGCCGCGAAGCTTCCCGGCGTCGATACGGCGATGCAGGAAATGATCGCGAAACACGAGATCGCGGGTGCGGTCACCGCCGTGGTGACCAGGGATGCGGTGCTGCACCTCGACGCCGCGGGGTTCGCCGATCTCGAGGCGAAACGCCCCATGACTCTGGACACGCTGTTCTGGATCGCCTCGGTGACCAAGCCGGTCACCGCCGCGGCCGTGCTGATGCTGCAGGACGAGGGCAAGCTCGCTGTCACCGATCCGGTGGCGAAGTATCTTCCCGAGTTCGCGAGCCTGAGAACTCCTTCGGGCAGGCCCGCTGACCTCACCATTACCCAGGTCCTGACGCACACGTCCGGCCTCGGCGAGGCGACTGGCCCGGCGGTGCGGCAGGCCAGAACGCTCGCCGATCTGGTCCCGCTCTGGCTGGCCGCGCCCATGCAGTACGAGCCCGGTGAACGATGGCGCTATACCCAGAGCGGCATCAATGCCGCGGCGCGCATCGTCGAGGTCGTGAGCGGCATGTCGTTCGATGCGTTCACCCGGCAACGCATCTTCGATCCGCTGGGGATGAACGCCACGACGTTCTACCCGACCGAGGAGCAGTTGGCCCGGCTTGCCACCGGCTACGGGAAGCACAAGGAGACGGGGGCCCTCGAGCCGGTGCCGCCCCGCTCGGACTTCGGCTCGCGCGACCGGCCGCCTCAGGGGCACGGGGGCCTCTATTCGACCGCCCCCGACTATGCCCGGTTTGCCCGGATGCTGCTCGGGGGCGGCACGTTCGACGGCCGCCGTTACCTGAGCGAGGCGGCCATGATGCACCTCAGCACCCCGCAGACGGGCGACCTGCCGACTGGATTCTTCCAGAGCGACACGTACGGCAACCGGGGCGCCAACTATGCGTGGGGCCTGGGCACGTCCATCCTGCGTACGCCGCACGACGGGGTCGCCGCGATGCTCTCGCCGGGCACCTTCGGACATGGTGGGGCGTGGGGCACGCAGGCGTGGATCGATCCGGTGAAGGGTGTCGCCTACATCCTCATGGTCCAGCGCGCGAACTTCCCGAACAGCGACGCCAGCGACGTCCGCCGCGCCTTCCAGCAGGCTGCGGCACAGGCGCTCACGAAGGATTGAGGGACACCCCGACGGAGGATGCCCGGCCGCCTCCGCCGCGATCGCGGCCGGCTTGACACCTGTCGATAGACGCCATACGCTGCAGATGTCGAGAGACGACATGTCTACACAAAAGTCAGAAGTGCCGTACGGCACGCTGGACCTCCTGGTGCTGAAGACCCTGGACACGATGGGACCGCTGCACGGGTACGGGATCGCCAGGCGCATCGAGCAAGTCTCCGAGACGCTGCGCCTGAGCCAGGGCTCGATCTACCCGGCGCTCATGCGTTTGGAGCAGCAGGGATGGATCCGCACCGAGTGGGGCGTCTCCGAGACGAACCGCAAGGTCAAATTTTACGCGCTGACCCGCGCCGGGACGAAGCAGCTGGGGGAGGCCGTGAAGCAGTGGCAGAACACGACGGCGCTCGTCGCCCGGTTTCTGGAGGCCAAACCATGAGGGTACGGCGAGCCGTCCAGCGCATTCTCGCGCTTCTGCGGGGTTCGCGCCTGGATCGGGAGCTGAACGACGAAATCCTGGCGCACCTGGAGATGGCCGAGCGCGATGCCGTCGCCGCCGGACTGTCGCCGGATGAGGCGCGGCGGCAGGCGCGGCGGCGGTTCGGGCCCGTCCAGGCCATGCGAGAAGCGCATCGCGACGATCGAAGCGCGCGCTGGATCGAGAACCTGGTGAAGGACGTGCGCTACGCCGCTGGCTCGCTCTTTCGCGATCCGACGTTCACCGTCGTGGCCGTGGGCGTCCTTGCGCTCGGGATCGGAGCCAACGCGGCCATGTTCAGCGTGGTGGACGCCGTCCTCCTGAAGCCGCTCCCGTTTCCCGACCCCGACCGGATCGTTCGCGTGTGGGAGGCGCCCAGGCCCGGAGCAACCAACGCGACCAGTGCGCCCGACTTCGACGACTGGAGGCGTCTCGCGACGTCGTTCGATGCCGTGGCGGCTGAGCAGTGGGTCTCCGCGGCGCTGACGGGCGCCGGAGAACCACGGCGGCTGAGGGGCAAGGCCGTGACCGCCGAGTACTTCACCGTATTCGGCGCCACGCTGCGGTTCGGCCGCAGCTTCACGCCAGACGACGATCAGCCGGGCGCCGATCCCGCCGTCGTCCTCAGCTACACGGCATGGCACACCTACTTCGGCGGTGATCCGGACATCCTCCAGAGGCGTCCCTTCTTCGACGGCACGCCTCATCGCGTGCTCGGCGTCCTGGCACCAGGCGCGTTCGGCCGTGAAGCGGCAGAGTTCTGGAAGCCGCTGGCGCTCAGGCCGGCGGACCATCCGAGAAGCTTCCACTGGTTGACCGTGCACGCGCGGCTTCGCGAGGGGGTCACGATCGCGCGGGCCCGCGCGGAGATGCACGGCATCGCCGCGGCGCTCGCCGACGTCACGCCCGCCTACAAGCAGGATTGGACAATCGAGGTCGCGCCCCTCGATGCGCTCCTCGTCGGGGAGGGGCTGCGGCAGTCGCTCGTGGTCGCGTTCGGAGCTGTAGGGGTGGTGCTGCTGATCGCCTGTGCGAACGTGACGAACTTGTTGCTGGCGCGGGGGGTCGCGCGCCGAAAGGAGATGGCTATCCGTGCGGCGCTCGGGGCGAGTCGCGGACGACTGATCGCGCAGCTGCTGACCGAGAGCTTCGTGCTGTGCCTGCTCGGCGGCGCCGTTGGCCTCGGTCTGGCGGTTCTCATGGTGGATGCGGTGAACCCGATGATCGAATCCGTGCCGTACACGGCCGAGGTGTCGCTCGATCTCCGCGTGCTCGGGTTCGTGGCTTCTGTGGCGCTTGCTGTGGCGGTCCTGATTGGAACCCTCCCGGCGCTCCAAACGTCGGTCGGCAGCCTGTCGAAGTCGCTGGGTGAATCGGGCCGCGGCTCGTCGGCCGGACGCGCGAGGCTCCGTCGTGCCATCGTCGTGGCGGAGGTCGCGCTGTCGCTCGTGCTGGTCTGTGGCGCCGCCCTGCTGTTCCGGAGCCTCGACAACCTCCAGCGGCTCGAGACAGGGATCCGCATCGACGACGTCGTGACCTTGGCCGCCGACCTTCCGCTGGAGGCCTACCCCACGCCCGAACGGGCCGTCGCCTTCTACGACGCGCTGATCCCCCATATCGAGAGCGTCCCAGGCGTGCGACGCGCGGCGCTCTCCTCGCACCTGCCGCTCCAATGGATCGGAAACGGCGAAGGCCTCCAGGTCGCGGGTCTCGCCGAGATGGTAAACGTGCGATTCAAGCGCGTGGATCCCGGTTACTTCGCTGCGCTGGACATCCCGCTCGTGGCGGGCCGCGGTATCACCGAGGAGGACCGCGCCGGCGGCAGGCGAGTCGTCGTCATCAACCAGGCGCTCGCAGCACGGCTGGCCGAGGCCGCGGGCATGACGGATTCCATAGGTCAGACAGTGCGTCTGGGATGTCCCCGTTATGCAACCACGGGTGTGGATATGGCCGACGTGGAGATCGTCGGCATCATCCGCAGCGAGCGGGTCTCCGGGCCCGGACGTCCTGATCCGCCCGTCGTCTACGTGCCCATCGGACAGGTTCCCCGAACGGATTTCCGGCTCCTGGTTCGCACCCATCTCGAGCCGGCCGCCGTCGTGTCGGGGATCCGCGAGGCGGTCCGCCGTGTGGATCCGAACCTGCCGCTCGGCGACATCGCCACGATGCAGGAGGTTCGAGATCGCACGCTGTCGGCCTTCAGCCGGCCCGCCTGGGTGATTGGCGCGTTCGCGGTCGTCGCGGCCCTGCTGACCGCACTCGGCCTGTACGGCGTTCTCGCGCATAGCGTCTCGCAGCGCCGGCGCGAAATCGGCATCCGAATGGCGCTCGGCGCCCGAGCGCCGGACGTGCTCAAGCAGGTCTTGACGAGCGCGATGGCGCTGGTTGGTGTGGGCCTGGTCCTCGGCCTCGCCGGGGCGTTTGCCGTCAGGCGGATTCTGGGTACCCTGCTCTTCGAGGTCTCCCCGCTCGATCCGGGGGCGCTGGTCCTGGCCTCAGTCGTGATGGCCGCGATCGGCCTGATTGCCGCGCTGCTGCCGGCTGGCCGTGCTGCCCGCGTGCAGCCGATTGCCGTCCTCCGCGAAGAGGGATGACCGACGACGCGCGCGAGTGCCGGTTCGCACCGCGACGTCGTCGGCCTTCTGATCCCCGTCCGCATCAATGCGGAGCCACTGGAGGGCCGCGCGCAGGCGGTCTGTTCCGATGGGGATCACCCGGGTGCGACGGCTCTTTGTCGTGGCGGAATGGAGCGTCGACCGCCGACGCGAATGTGGTGGAGCTCGCCACGTTCGCAGGCGGTGTAGATGGTGTCGCGGGACAGGCCCGCGTACTCGGCGCTTTCCGCGACGTTCAACCAGAGTTTCATGCGACCCCTCCTCGAAAGAATCGAGCACACCGAACCGATGGACTGTGGTGGTTGGTGCCCGCCGGCGTCCTGGTCTATGACCAAAGGCGCCGGTGCACGGGCGTGGTCGGAATGCGGATGCCGTATCGGCGAACCGCAATCGATCCGCAATCGGTCCGGGGATTCAGGTGGAAGGGGTGCGCCGGAGCGATTCGGCGTCAACCCTAAGGCTTAACGAGTCGCGGGTCGATCGAGAAAGGGTTGGGCGCGCCGATTCGGATCTGCGTGAACCCGGGGTGGCGCGGATTCAGGAGGTAGTTGCTTTCCGACGTGGTGACCGCACTGGGAACTCTTAAAACCGCTGAAGCCCCGCCCGATACCCAGGCATCGCCGAGGGCGGCCAGGTCCAGCGGTGGAGGGTACATTCGCCACGTTGAGGGAAGGGCATTCGCG
>JACCXG010000629.1 GCA_013697225.1 Acidobacteriota bacterium | reverse complement strand
GCCCTGCCTTCCTTCGGCTCGCCCGCTTTGGCTGCGGTGCCGGGTGCGCCGGCGCGCTGCATGTCGATACTGCCCCTGAAGTGCGCCCCTTCGGAAATCGCCACGCGTGGCGCCGTGATGTCCCCGTCAACCGAGCCGTTGTCCCGTATGTCGACCTTGTCGGAGGCCGTCACGTTGCCGGTGACCTCGCCAAGGATGATGACGGACTTGGCAAAGATCTGCGCCTTGATCTTGCCATTGGGCCCGATCGTCAGGATGTTCTGGCGGAGCTCGATCTTGCCGTCGACGGCCCCTTCGATCGTGAGGTCTTCGCTGCCGTTGAGCTCACCCTTGATGATGACGGATTTGCCTATATTCACGTTTTTCTCGAGTCCGCGAAAGGTGTCGACATTCGTCACGGCCTGGGATCTTGCCGCCTCGGCAGCCGGTGCGTGTGCACCGCCGGCCGACGGACCCTGAGCAGGCTGCGAGCCCCCGGCCCCCGGCTTCGGGGCCTCATCCCGTTTCCACATGTGGCACTCTCCACGTGTCCGATGACACTGCTTCGCGAGGGGTGTCCGGCGCCCCCGCCAGCGCCGCGACACCGGAGTATATGAAAGCCCTCCAGCCCTGTCTACTCCTTTTGCTCCTGCGACTTAGCGTCAGTGGTACACTGACAAAGTCACTCGATGCGCATCTACTTCGACCACAACGCGACCACCCCGGTCCACCCTGACGTGGCCGAGGTGATGGTGCGCGTGCTCCGCGAGCACTACGGCAACGCCTCCAGCGTTCATCGCCTTGGTCAGGAGGCCAAGGCCGTGCTGGATGAGGCTCGGACGTCGGTTGCCACTCTTATCGGCGCCGAGCCCTCAGAACTTGTCTTCACCAGTGGCGGCACCGAAGCGGACAATCTTGCCATCCGCGGGGTGGCCGAGGCGCTGGAGCCCACGGGCCGGCGGCACCTGATTGCCACGGCCATCGAGCACGAGGCCGTGCTCGTCACCCTGAAAGCGCTCGCGCGCCGCGGCTGGCGCACGACGCTCCTTCCTGTCGGCCTCACCGGGATCGTCGAGCCGGGTGCGCTCGAGGACGCGCTCACCGACGACACCGCTGTCGTGTCGGTGATGCACGCCAACAACGAGCTCGGAACGGTTCAGCCTGTCGCCGAGCTCGCACGCCTGGCGCATGCGCGAGGCGCGCTTTTCCATACCGATGCGGTGCAGTCCATCGGGAAGCTGCGGGTTGATGCCCGTGAGCTCGGGGTGGACCTGCTCGCGCTGTCGGCCCACAAGTTCAACGGCCCGAAAGGCGCGGGGGCCCTGTGGATCCGGCGGGGCACCCGGCTGACGCCTATCCTCACCGGCGGGAAGCACGAACGGACCCGGCGTGCGGGCACCGAGAACGTGCCGGCGATCGCCGGCCTTGGCGCTGCGGCGCGGCTTGCGATGGCGAAAGGCGCAGCCGAAGGGGAGAGGGTGGCGGTGTTGAGGGACCGCCTGGAGGAAGGCATCCTCGCGAGAGTGCCCGGGACGGTGGTCAACGGCGCCCGGGAGCCGCGCGTGCCGAATACCACGAACATCAGCTTCGAGCGGGTGGAGGCGGAATCGCTGCTGATTGCGCTCGACCTCGAAGGCATCGCCGTCTCGACCGGCGCGGCCTGTTCGTCCGGCACGCTGGAGCCCTCGCACGTGCTGCGGGCCATGGGCCTGCCGACCCACCGCGCCCAGAACTCGATCCGGTTCAGCCTCGGCGCGGGGAACACTGAGGAAGAGGTCGACTACCTGCTGGAGAAGCTCCCGAAAGCGGTTGACAAGCTGCGCTCCCTCACCGCCAGGCGCGCGTGAGCCTCGCCATTTGTGGCAATCCTGGCAATCTCGTCGTTTTTGGCAATCTTGGCAATTCTTAGATGATGCGTGTTGTCGTAGCCATGTCCGGCGGGGTTGACTCCTCGGTTGCCGCCGCGCTCCTGGCGCGTGAGGGGCACGAGGTGATCGGCCTGTCCATGCAACTCTACGATCACTCCGCGTCGCAACCACGAGGACGCGCTCGTTCCGGCACCTGCTGCACAATCGACGACCTGCACGATGCCCGGCGCGTCGCGACACGCCTCGGCATCCCGCACTACATCATGAACTTCGAGCGGCAGTTCGACGAGCAGGACGTCTCGAACTTCGTGCAGGAGTATGCGGCGGGCCGGACGCCAATCCCGTGCGTGCATTGCAACGGCGATCTGAAGTTCGCGACGCTCGCCTCGCGTGCCGGAGCGCTCGGCGCGCCCTTCGTGGCAACCGGCCACTACGCCCGCGTCGAGAAAGACGCCGCCGGTTTGTACCTGCTCAAGCGCGGAGTGGACCCGTCGAAGGATCAATCGTATTTCCTCTTCACGCTCACCCAGGAACAGCTGTCGCACGCGATTTTTCCTGTCGGCGCCCTGGAGAAGAGCACCGTCCGGGAGCTCGCCAGGGAGCTTGGGCTGACCGTCTCCGACAAGCCCGACAGCCACGAAATCTGCTTCGTCGCGGATGGGGACCATGCATCCTTCCTGGAGGGACACGGCGTGCGTGCCGCCCCGGGCGCCATTCACGACATCTCGGGAAAGGTCCTGGGGACCCATGAGGGGGTCCATCACTTCACGGTCGGGCAGCGAAAGGGACTCGGGCTCTCTTCCCCCATCCGGCTGTACGTGGTGGGGATCGACGCTGACCGGGGCGCGGTGACCGTCGGCCCTCGCGAGGCCCTGGAGCGGACGGAGCTGACGGCATCACGCGTCAACTGGATCGCCGGCACACCTCCATCCCCGGGTGCCCGCGCCACCGCGCAGATCCGTCACAGGCACAGGGAGGCCGCTGTATCGATCCTGCCGCTTGATGATGGGCGGGTAGCGGCGCGATTCGACGAGCCGCAGCACGCCGTCGCGCCCGGGCAGGCTGTTGTGTTCTATGACGGAGAGGTCGTGCTGGGCGGAGGCTGGATCGACTGAACTCAGGCGTGGACTTCGGCTTCTCCGAGATGCTGCGGTACGCCGTCCAGAAATTTCTCCACATCGATAGCGGCCATGCACCCTGACCCGGCCGCTGTGATGGCCTGCCTGTAGATGTGATCCTGCACGTCGCCGCAGGCGAACACGCCAGGGATATTGGTCCGGGTGCCGTCCCGCGTCAGGATGTAGCCGTTGGCGTCCATGTCAACCTGCCCGACGAAGAGCGATGTGTTCGGGGTGTGTCCGATCGCGATGAACACTCCCTCCACCGGAAGGTCCTTGCGCTCCCCGGTCCGGCGGTTCAGCAGGGCGGCGGAGGTGACCTCTCCCCTGCCGGTGTCCTTGATCTCTTCGATCTCGGTGTTCCACTCGAACTCGATCTTCGGGTTCGCGAGCGCCTTGTCCTGCATGATCTTGGACGCCCGGAGCCCGTCACGCCGGTGGACGACGGTGACCTTCGAGGCGAAGCGGGTGAGAAACACCGCCTCCTCCATCGCCGTATCCCCCCCGCCGACCACGGCGATCGGCTTCCCGCGGAAGAAGTACCCGTCGCAGGTGGCGCAGGTCGACACGCCGTGGCCCATCAACGCCCGCTCTGACGGGAGCCCCAGCAGCCTGGCGGATGCGCCCGTGGCGATGATCAGGGTCCGGCAGGTGTACTCCTCTTCCGCGGTCACAACCGTGAACGGCCTCTTCGAGAGATCGACCCGCTTCACGTGACCCCGGAGGATTTCCGCGCCGAACCGCTCGGCCTGCGCCCGGATATCCGCCATCAGCTCCGGGCCCATCACGCCGTCCCTGTGTCCCGGCCAGTTTTCCACCAGCGTCGTCAACATCAGCTGGCCACCGGCTTCGGTGCCTTCGATGACGAGCGGGTTGAGGTTTGCCCGCGCCGCGTATAGGGCAGCGGTCAGGCCAGCCGGGCCCGAGCCGATGATGAGTACGTTCCGGGGAGCGGAAGAGGACATGGGCGCGCGCTCGATGTTTCAGACGTGTTTGTCAATCATCTGCTTGAGCTGGTCCTTGTCGGCGAGGCCGACGACCTGCTCCACCAGCTGCCCGCCCTTGAAGAGCAGCAGCGTCGGGATCCCACGGATGCTGAAACGCATCGGTGTCGCGGGGTTCTCGTCCACGTTCATCTTCCCGACGACGATGCGGCCGTTGTAGTCCTTGGCGAGCTCATCGACGGTTGGCGAGAGGCGCCGGCAGGGTCCGCACCACTCGGCCCAGAAGTCCACGAGGACGGGCTGGGGGGTCTGGTTCACGGTCTGCTCGAAGTTGGCGTCGGTCAGGGTCTGGACGTTCTCAGAAGCCATAATTGGGTGTCCTCAGGATGCTGCTCTGTACACTTTGACATATTCCCGGGCTGAGACGTCCCAGGAGAAATCCTGCCGCATGGCAGTTCGTTGCATGAGCTGCCACTCGTCGGGCTGCCGATAGGTCTGGAGAGCTCGCTGCATAGCCTCCAGCAGCGCCTCGGTCGTGTAGTTCCAGAACTTGAAACCGGTCCCTCCCCCGCCCGGGGCGTCTCTGTCTATGACGGTGTCGTCGAGACCTCCGGTGGCGCGGACCACCGGAAGCGTTCCATACCGGAGACTGTGCAGCTGGTTCAGCCCGCATGGTTCGAATCTCGAGGGCATCAGGAAGATGTCTCCCCCCGCTTCGATGAGGTGCTCGAGCGCTTCGTCATAGCGGAGCGTGCTCGACACCCGTCCGGGGTGACTCATGGCCAGCTCCTTCCACAGATCCTCGTACCTGCGCTCCCCGTTTCCCATCAGGACCCATGCCGCATCGAGTGCCATCAGCTCGTCGGCAGCGGCGGCAAACAGGTCGAGCCCCTTCTGGTCCGTCAGTCTGGCGACCATGCCAATCACGGGCCGTCGGAGCGCGGCCGCCGACGTGGGAAGCCCGGCCTTCTTCAACAGCATGCGTTTGGCTTTGGCCTTCCCGGAGAGCTCATCGGCCGTGAACGGCGCCCCTACGAACGGGTCGCTCGCGGGATTCCACCGGGCGGTGTCGATGCCGTTCAGGATGCCGTGCAGGTCGTCGGCCCGTCTGGCGAGCACGCCGTCGAACCCGAAGCCCATCTCAGGGGTCAGCATCTCCTTCGCGTAGGCCGGGCTGACAGTCGTGATGCGCTCGCTGAAGTTGATCCCTGCCTTGAGATAGCTGATCTGGCCCCAGAACTCCATCGCCTGGACGTGCATGACATCCCAGGGCAGCCCGATCTCGGGGAGCATCGCTGCGGGATACAGCCCCTGGAACGCCAGGTTGTGGATCGTGAATACCGCCGGCACGCCCCCGACGACCGGGTCGTTCGACAACAACATCTTCTGGTACGCGGGGACGAGGCCCGCCTGCCAGTCGTGCGCATGAATGGCTGAAGGGCGCTCCCCCCGGAGGCGGAGGTACTCCAGGGCCGCGCGGCTGAAGAGGGCAAAACGCCAGGCGTTGTCGGCGTAGTCTCCGTCCCCGTTGCCGTAGAGACCCTCCCGATCGAACAGGTCCGGCGCGTCCACGAAGATCACCGTCACGCCGTCTCCGCCCGACCGCCGCACGAATCGCACAACCTGCCGTCGATGCCCCAGCTGGAGCTCCGCACCGCCTTGGAGGTCGCGACTTCCCTCTTCCCGAGCGCCGGCGTCTTCGGTTGCGATGCCTCGATACCGGGGGAGGATGAGGGTGACCCTGTGCCCGAGCCGTGCCAGCGCACCAGGGAGTGCGCCCACCACTTCCGCGAGCCCGCCTGTTGTCGCGAACGGATGGGCCTCCGACGCAATGAGCACGATGTGCAGGGCGTCAGGGTTGGCGGCCGCCTGCGTGGCAGGTGGAGCAGAGCGCCGTGCGCGAGAGCGGACTGGCGCATCCGCCTTCGATGGCGTTTCCGTGACGGACGTCCGTCTGGTGCGCGAGGTGCGCCTGGGTGAAACCGCGGGAGGAGGTGTGGGGGGAGGCGTATCCGGGGACTGACGTTTCTTGGCCATCAACAGCATCTGGCGCACGAACCAGTGCACCCGAAGGCCTGAGTTTACCATGCGGGTGCGACGCGGCCAGGTGTGGAGCTCTCGCGGAGCGATAGCGATCATGCGCCGGGCGGGCGCGGAGTACAATTCGCTGGTGACTGAAGCTCAGCAGCCCCGGCCGGAGTCCATGGAGATCACGGAGCTCAGGCGTCTCAAGGCGCTCCAGCCCGATCTTGCCGCCGCCGCTGACCTCCAGATCGAGCTGCTGCAGCTGCAGCGGCGCGTCCAGAGCCGCGTGTCGCTTCCGACCATCCGGCTCGACTCGACCTACCTGACCGAGCGTCTGGCGGCCGGACCGATCCTGCGCTACGAACACCTGCGGATCGACTGGAGCGACCTGCGCTTCCTCCTCCGCGCCACGGCCACCGCCATGCGGACGCACGAAGCGCTGGACCCCGCCGATCTGCGCAAGGCAGACCTGATCACGCGCGACGCGGAACGCCTGCCGCCGTTCGTGTGCGCCTGGTTCAACGGGACTGCGCAGGGGGCGGATTCGCTCCCCCCGGAAGTGGCGGGTCTGGAGTCGGTCCTCCTTCAGGCGATGCGCCCCGTGCTGACGCGGGCCGCTGACGCCGTTCTCGCGCGTGTCGAGACACGCACGTGGGGGCGGGGTACCTGCCCGGTCTGCGGCGGCGAGCCGGACCTGGCTGTGATTACCCCTGCCGCCGACCGGCTCCTGATCTGCAGCCGGTGCCTGGCGCGCTGGTCGTTCGAGCCGATAACCTGCCCGTTCTGCCGCAATGCGGACCGCTCGCGCATCACCTCGTTCGCCAGTCGCGACGGTCGCTACCGGCTCTACGCCTGCGACGTCTGCCAGCGGTACCTGAAGGCCTACGACGCCCGATCGGCGTCCCGACCGGTGCTGCCGCCGGTCGATTCGGTGGCGACACTTCCGCTCGATGCCGCCGCCATGCAGCGCGGCTACAAGTGAGTGAACGCCAGACCGCATGCGATTCATGCGGGGTGTACATGACAAGGCCGCCAGGTGTTGGGGACTGGCGGCGATTGGAGTGTCCGACCGGTGAGCCGCGCGAATTACTCGTTCTGAGCGAAGACGTCGGCGGTCCGGTCGGCAAGCCAGTTGAACAGGTGGCGGGTTTCCCAGAACCGTGCGGGGTTCGACCCGGCGCCGAGGACCACAACGGCAATCTGCTCTTCGCTCTGGGGCAGCCGCAGCAGCGTGGCCAGACAGTAGCCGGCCTTCCGGATGAACCCGGTCTTGCCGCCGAGCACGTCCACCTCACCGCCGCGAACGAGCTGGTTGGTGTTGCGAATCGCGATGGTGCGGTTGTGCGTCTGCGCCGTGTAGGTGGCCATGCGCATGATCGGGGCCAGCTGCTCGTCGTGCGCCGCAAAGGTGATCAGCCTGGAGAGATCGTAGGCCGACGAGACGTTCGCGGGGTTGAGACCCGAGGGATCGGCGAACGTGGTGCTGTCGAGGCCGAGCTCCACGGCCTTTTCGTTCATCCTGTCGATGAAGGCCTCGGTGCCGCCGTGCGGTGAGACCCGGGCGAGGGTTCGGGCGGCCGCGTTGTCAGACGCAATCAGGGTCAGGTGCAGCAGGTGACCGGTCGTGATCCGGTCGTTCGCGCGCAGATAGGTCGTCGAGGCGGCAAACACGTCCCCACGCTCGATCGTGACGATGCGGGAGAGGTCGGGGGTCGTCTCGAGGAAGACCACCGCCGTCATCACCTTGGTGATGCTGGCGATCGAGCGCTTGTCCTGCGCGTTCTCTTCCCAGAGGATCTCGCCGGTCTGCGGATTGAAGATGATCGCGGCGGCCGCGCGGATGTCAGGCACGAGTGCGCCCGTCGCGTCGGTCTTGTAGCGCGGCGTCATCGTGTCTTTCAACGCCTGCAGTACCCGGAGGCGCACCTGCTCCCGCGCCTTGGCGGCGACGCGGGCACGCTCCAGGCGTGCTTTCCGCGCCTGGGCCGCTGACGTCGACGCGGATACGACCGGCTTGCGCGGGGCCGGCTTGGCGGCAGCTTTCTTCTGAGTTTGCGCGGCCGCGGCAGCAGCGATGGCCGTGGCCGGGACCGAGAACCCGAACGCCAGCAGCAGCGTAAGCAGCCTGGCTACGTACAGAGGCTTAGATGCGCGCACGAAACCTCCGATACGCCGCTGGAAGGTCGGCAACCGTTGGGGGACGAAACTTGGGACGCGAGTAGTGTAGCAACACAGAACGCCCTCGCGCAACCAGAACTGTAACGGCTGAATCTGACAGCGCCCTGAAATTGCGGATAAATTGCCGACCGGCGCTTTACGACAGCGCATCCATACAAGACGGATACCAGTAGGGCTGTATTCGACACCGGCTCCACCGACCGCCGGTTCTCTTGCTTGTACTCATCGGCAGCGGACACGGGTACATTTACTCAGCCGTTTGCTGGAACTTTGCGATTCACCACAGAAGAAGGACACGCCTGTGGGCCACTGCTGTCGCGACGGCGGCCGTCATCACGGTGGCTGCCGCTTCGGGTGAATTTCTTTCGGGCCGCTCTTGGCGGCGCGCCAGCGGAGGC
>JACCXG010000621.1 GCA_013697225.1 Acidobacteriota bacterium | reverse complement strand
AGGAAGATGGTGCCCCGATCCGCCTGCTCGAACTTGCCAATCTGCTTCTCGGTGGCCCCCGTGAAGGATCCCTTCTCGTGGCCGAACAGCTCCGATTCGATCAGCTCCTCGGGAATAGCGGCGCAGTTCACCTGCACGAACCGCTCGCGGCTCCGGAGGCTGTTCCTGTGAATGGAACGCGCGACGAGCTCCTTGCCGACCCCGCTCTCCCCGAGCAGCAGGACGGTTGCGTTGGTCGGGGCCGCGCGCTTGATGGCGTCCCAGATGTGCCGCAGGGCCGGGCTCTCGCCAATCATCTGATGGCGCACTTCGACGGCACGCCTGAGCGTCCGGTTCTCGTCGACCAGCCGTGTCTGGTCGAGCGCGTTCCTGATCGTCAGCAGGACGCGCTCGCTGGCAAGCGGCTTCTCGATGAAATCAAAGGCGCCAGCTTTCGTTGCTTCGACCGCCGTGCTGACCGTCCCGTGCCCGGAGATGATGACGACGGGCAGCGTGTCGTTGGTGGCGCGAATCCGCTGAAGCGCCTCGAGGCCGTCCATCCCGGGCATCTTGACATCCAGGAAAACGAGATCCGGCGGCTCGCGCTCGGCCAGCGCGATCCCTTCAGGGCCGCTCGAGGCCTCGGTGACATCGTAGCCTTCGTACTCGAGGATCATCCGCACCGACCGGCGGATCTCCAGCTCGTCGTCTATGACAAGAATGCGCGCCTTCATGTCATCGTGCGCCCGTGTGTCCGAGGTGCTGGGATTGGCGAGACTGAGGCGGGCCTGGGACTGCGGCGCGTCCAGGCTGCCGTCTTCGGAGTTGGAGACATCTATTCCACCGTCACTGCCACGAGCGAACGCTGGCCCAGCGTGGGGTCGTAGACGAACATCGCGAGAACCTCACCGGGCCGGGCGGCAGCGACAAGTCGCTGGTAGTCCCGTACGGTCTTCACCGGCCTCTTGTTGATCTCCATGATCACGAACCCGCGGCGCAGCGGCGACTGAAACGCCGCTCCGGTCGGATCCACGAGGGAGACCACCACACCCTGAACGCCCCCCGGCACTTCCACGCGTCCGGCCGCGCCTCGATCGAGCTCACGCACGGAGATGCCCAGCGGAGCCTCGTTCGGCGTGGGAAGCCGCGGACGCGGGCGCGCTCCCAGCTCCTCAGTGTTCTCCTGGCGATCCCGCTGGGGGCGCTGGGCCAGCTTCACCTGCATCGTGTGCCGGCGCCCCTCCCGCAGAACCTCAAGCCGGGCAAGCGACCCCGGCTGCCGGGACGAGATATCACGAATCAGCTCCTCGTTGCTACCGACCGCCCGCCCTTCAACGGTGAGGACGACATCGTAGGGACGAAGCCCGGCGCGCTCGGCCGGCGAGCCTGCGGTCACGTCCTGGACCATGGCGCCTCTGGACACGGACAACTTCAAAGCCCGCTGCAGCGCAGGGGTCACGTCGGTCAGCCCTACCCCGATGAATCCGCGCGAGACACGCCCGTGCTCCTTGAGCTGCGGCAGGATGGCAATCGCCTGGTTGATGGGAACGGCAAAGCCGATGTTGCTCGCACGCGAGCTGATCGCGGAGTTGATCCCCACGACCTGCCCGGCCGCGTTGATCAGCGGACCGCCGCTGTTGCCGAAGTTGATCGCGGCATCCGTCTGGATGTAGTCGTCCAGACTGGGATCGAACAGCTTCCTTCCGACGAAGCTCACCACGCCAACCGTGACGGAATGCACGTACCCCAGCGGGTTTCCGATCGCACAGACCCACTCCCCGACGCGCAGCTGATCGGAATTGCCAAGCGGCGCTTCCGGGAGGCGCCCTTCCGCCTCGATGCGCAGCAGCGCCACGTCGATCGCCGGATCGGAACCCACCACCTCCCCCCGGAACGCCCGGCCGTCGGCCATCGTCACGGTGATCCGCTCCGCCCCTTCGATGACGTGGTGGTTGGTGAGGATGTGGCCGTCGCGGTCTATCAGGAAGCCGCTGCCCGACCCTTGCCGCGGCCCTTCGTAATCGCGGCCGGGCGGCTCAACCTCCCCTCGACGGGGCCTCGGGTCGCGGGAGCTCTTCGAGGTGGCCTCCACGTTCACGACAGCCGCGTTCATCCGCTCGGCGACGTCCGCGAAGTTCACGACGCCGGGCATGGCGGCAGCCCTGAGAGGTCTGGGCAGTTCCGACGGTGCAGACGCCCGCTCGCCGGCGGTGGACACCACGGCACCGGGCGTGACTCCGCCAGCAATGATGACGCCCAGCAGGAACGCCACCGTGGAGCTCAGCGCAATCGTCAGCAGCGTGAACCGGCGCATCTCATGACTCTTCCCCAAGTATAAGCGCCCTGAAATCCTCCTCGCTGAGGAGCTGAATGCCGAGGGCCCGGGCCTTGTCCAGCTTGCTGCCCGCCTCCTCGCCGACGACCACCCCAGCGGTCTTGCGACTGACCGAGCCCGACACCCTGCCGCCGAGACGCTCGATGGCGGCAGCAGCCTCCTCCCGGGTCATCGTCGCCAGAGTGCCGGTCAGCACGAACGTCTTCCCTGTCAGCGGGCCGGCCGGAACCGCGGCGAACGCCGGCTGGAGGCTCACCGTGTTCACGCCCGCGTCCGCCAGCTTCCGGATAACGGTGCGGTTGTGCGGCTCTTCGGCGAAGCTGCGGACGGACGCGGCCACGATGGGACCGATTTCCGGCGCCTGCTGGAGAGTGTCTACTGTGGCATCCAGGAGGGCGTCCATGGTCCTGAAGTAGCGAGCCAGCGTACCGGCGACCTTCTCGCCGACATGCCGGATCCCCAGTGCGTAAACGAGGCGGGAGAGATCGTTCGACCTGCTGCGGTCGATTTGTTCGACCACGTTCCGGCCCACCTTGCCGAGCTTCCGCGGCAGGGCCCGATCCGACCTGGGCGCGCGGGGCATCACCACAAGGCTCCCGAGCTCCTCGGCGCGAAGGTGGTACAGGTCCGCGAAATCGGCTACGAGCCGCTTCTCGATCAGCTGGTCCACCAGCGACTCCCCCAGCCCCTCGATGTTCATCGCACTGCGCGAGGCGAAGTGTTCCAGCCCTCTCCGGAGCCGGGCCGGACAGGCGGTGTTCTCGCATCGCCAGACGACCTCCTCCTCGTCGCGGTGCAGGTCGCTTCCGCACGCGCGGCAGGTGGTCGGAATGGTCCAGGGAACCGAACCGGCGGGGCGGAGTGCGAGCACCGGGGCCACGACGCGGGGAATCACGTCGCCTGCCTTCTCGATCACCACCGTGTCCCCCTCCCGCAGATCCTTCCGCGCGAGATCCTCGGCGTTGTGGAGGGTCGCCATCGAGATGGTGGATCCGGCGACGAGCACCGGCTCGAGCACCGCGTACGGCGTGTTCGCACCCGTGCGGCCGACGTTGACGTCGATCCGCAGCAGTTTCGTGTGCGCCTGCTGCGCGGGGAACTTGAAGGCGGTCGCCCAGCGGGGGAACTTGGCCGTGGTGCCCAGGCGCTCGCGAAGGCGCAGGTCGTCGACCTTAATGACGACCCCGTCGGTGTCGAAATCGAGCTGCAGGCGCGTGTCGGCCCATGTGCGGCAGAACGCGATCACGTCGTCGATACCGGCACAGTGCTCATGATGCGGCTCCACCGGCAGCCCCCAGGCCGCCATGGCTGCAAGCGTCTCGCCGTGGCGCTGTGGGCCGTCGGCATCCGGCATCACGAGTTGGTACGTGAAGGCTGCCAGCCGGCGCCGCGCCACCAGTGCCGGATCCAGGTTCCGCATCGTGCCTGCCGCGGCATTGCGCGGGTTCGCGAAGAGCGGCTCCCCTTCCGCTTCCCGTTCGGCGTTCATCCGCGCGAACGCCGCGCGCGGAAGGAACACTTCGCCGCGCACCTCCACACGTCCCGCGGGCCCGTTCCGCAACACCAGCGGGATCGCGCGGATCGTCCGCACGTTGGCGGTGACGTCTTCCCCACGGCGGCCGTCGCCGCGGGTGGCACCCCGCACGAGCGACCCCCCTTCGTAGGTCAGTGCGATGCTGAGCCCGTCGATCTTGAGCTCGGCGACGTACGGGACGGCGGTGTCGCCCAGCCCGGCTCCCTTCCTGACCCGTTCGTCGAATGCCCGCAGGTCCGCCTCGTCATAGGCGTTGTCGAGGCTGAGCATTGGCGCGAGGTGCGCAACGGTGGGAAAGCTGTCGGTTGGCCGGCCGGCAACCCGCTGGGTGGGGGAATCCGGCGTGACCAGATCGGGATGCTCCGCTTCGAGCCGCTCGAGCTGGTGCAGCAGCCGATCGAAGGCCTCGTCCGACACCTCCGGGCTGTTGTGAATGTAGTACTGCTCTTCGTGGTGCCTGATCTGCTCGCGCAGCTTCGTGAGGCGGGAAAGCGGGTCACCCATCCCCGAGGCGCTTACCGGTCGCGGGCGAGTACGTAGTCAGGGAGCGCAAGCAGCGCGTCGCGCTCGCGACTCGGAGGGAACACCGACAGGCAGCTCTTGGCCCGCTCGGCGTACTCGACAGCGCGCTCATAGGCGAGGTCGGTCGCCCGGTGTTCCGCCAGGAGACGCAGGAGCTCCCGCCACTGCTCCGGCGTCACCGAGCGGTCGTTCACGATGGACCGGATCAGCCCGTCGGCTTCCTCGCCGCCGCCGCGAAGCAGCAGGATGATCGGCAGTGTGACCTTGCCCTCCCGAAGATCCCCTCCGATGGGCTTCCCCAGAGCAGCGGCATCAGCCGTGTAGTCCAGCAGGTCGTCCACGAGCTGGAACGTGATCCCCAGACTGAAGCCGTACTCGCGCAGCGCCGCCGCGCGTTCGGGCGTGACACCACCGAGCATTCCCCCGATCTCGGCGCAGCCCCCAAAGAGGAAGGCGGTCTTGCGGCGGATGATCTCGAAGTGCTCTTCCTCCGAGATGTCGACATCCCCCGTCTTGGTGAGCTGGTACAACTCCCCTTCGATCATCCGCAGCGTGATATCGCAGAGCAGCCGGATGATCTCGAGCGAGTCCTGCGTCAAGGCCATGGCCATGCTCTTGATGTACAGGTAGTCGCCGAGCAGGACCGTGATGTCGTTGCCCCAGCGCGAGTGCACCGCCAGGCGCCCCCGCCGAAGGTCGGCACCGTCGATGATGTCGTCGTGCACCAGGGTGGCGGTGTGGATGAACTCCACGACCGACGCGTAGAGCACGGCGCGATCACCCCTGTAACCACACAGCCGCGAGGCCATCAGGAGCACGGCCGGGCGCACTCGTTTCCCGCCGCTGGTCTGGATGTAGCGTCCCATTTCCGGGATGAGCGCGACCCTGGACTGAATGTGCCGTACGAACTCCTGCTCAACGGCGTCGAGGTCGCCGCGGATCGGCTCGAAGATCTGCGCCAGGTCGGCGAAGACGGGCGATTTCTGCGCTGTGTCGCTCAAGGGGGAATAGGAGTCCGCTCTCGGTTCATCCACAATACTGAACTTCCTTCGGGGGTGTCAACGCGCTAAGCCATTGCTCCGGCGCGAATTAGACCTTCCCGGACCGGTCAAGGAAGGGGGCCGCCGAAGAGCGTCTCGTAATTGGAGGTGATCCGGGCGGACAGGTCGGTCACGCTGGCGCTACGGAGACCGGCCAGGGTGCTCACCACGTGCGCCACCAGGGCAGGCTCATTCCGCCGGCCGCGATGTGGCACGGGCGCCAGGTACGGTGCGTCGGTCTCGGCCAGCAGGCGGTCGGCAGGCACCATCGCTGCCACATCCCGGAGTTCGGTCGCCTTCGGGAAGGTCACGATCCCGGCAAACGACAGCCAGGCTCCCTCTGCCAGCGCACGCCGCGCCATCGCCATTGTCCCCGTGAAGCAATGAAAGACCACACGCAGACCCTCCCCTTCCTCGGCGAGGATCCCGAACGTATCGTCAGCCGCCTCTCTGGTATGCAGCACGACCGGCAATCGCCGTTCGCGCGCCACACGGAGTTGCCGGCGGAACACCTCCTGCTGCACGGCGCGGGGGGCGAAGTCGTAGTGATAGTCCAGGCCGATCTCCCCCAGTGCAACGGCTGGCTGTGTGGTGAGCTCCCTCTCGAGATCCGCGATTCGAGCGTCGAGATCGTCCGTGGTCGTGCCCGCGTGGTGCGGGTGAATACCTACGGAGAAGCGAACCTCCGGCCACAGCTCCCGCACTCGACCGGCCCGTCCGGCTTCTGCCGCGTCCCCCGCGGACAGGATGACGAGCGCACTCCTCACCCCCGCGCCGCGGGCGCGCCCGACAACGTCCGGCAGGTCGGATTCGAACTCGGCGCCTGCGAGATGACAATGCGAATCGATCATTACTTCGTGCTCGTGGGGCCCCACCCCCACTCGCCCCCCTCGCGGGCGCGGCGTTCCACCGCGACGCCGCGCTGCCCTCCCCGCTCCCCTACCTAACCCGCGTGCCTGGCGGGACCTCCCCCTCGAACCCGACGAGTGTGGGTGTGCCCCCGTCGGGGCTGG
>JACCXG010000609.1 GCA_013697225.1 Acidobacteriota bacterium | reverse complement strand
TCGGCGGCCCGGCGGCGGACCATCGGGTCAGCATCCTTCAGTGCGGCCGCGGCAACGCCCGCTTGCGCCTTGGCCGCACCTTCGGCAGCCTGCCCCCCCTGCACCCCTGCGGCAAAGACTGCCGCGGCGCGCACCCCGGCGTCACCATCCTTGAGCAGCGCGGTGAGGAGCGCGGCGTCGGGCGGCGCACCGTGCCGCTGCATCTCGTACACCGCGCGCGCGCGGTCCGCCCCTTCAGCCTTGGCGTCGCGGGCGAGGCGCTCGAGCTCGGTGGCGAACGACGCGCCCATGGAGGCTTTCACGTTCTCGATAGCCGCCCAGCCCCAGCTCGAAAGCGGCTGCGGCTGGCGGACGACCGCGAGGATCCCGGTCATGTCGGGGGGCGCTTCGGCCGTGCCCTTGTAGCGCAGGCGCCAGACACCGCCTGTCGTGCTGCGTCCGCCGGTCGTGAAATAGAGCATCCCGTCGGGGGCCACCTCGACGTCGGTGATGTTGAAGGGCTCGCCGTGCACGAACTCCGCGCGGTCGCTCCTGGCGCTGTAGGTCGCTCCCTTCGGGGTCAGCGCCGTGTAGAGCAGGCGTCCCCTGGACCAGTCCGCCTCGAACAGGTTGTCGAAGAACTGACGGGGATAGGCATAGCTCGTATAGAACTCCATTCCCACGGGGGACCCCCGGCCCACTTCGCGCAGCGGCGGCAGCGAATCGATGTAGTACTCGGGATACTTGCCCGACCCGTCCCTGTACCCGTAATTCCCGCCCGGAATGCCGTGCACCGTCCGCACCTCGCGGTACCAGGGCATGTTGATGTCCCATTCCATGTCGCTGTCGAAGAGGAACGCTTCCCCCGCGAGGTTGTAGGCGAAGTCGTAGGCATTCCGGTTCCCGCCGAAGAGCACGGAGAACTTCTCCAGCTTCGGCTTCCACAGATAGACGGCGCTGTGCAGGCTCGTGTCCATGCTGCGGCCGAAGTTCTGCAGATAGGGCAGGAACTGGGCATCCTTGTCGTTGATGATCGGGGAGCGGGGATCGATGAGGTCCCGGGGCAGTGTTGCGTGGTTGCCGGAGAGGAACGCATAGCTCCCGTCCGGTGCGCGCCGGATGGCGTGCGGGCCGTGCTCCTGGATGCCGCCGATCGACCGCGCGACCATGTCGAACGAGTCGGCGCGGCCGTCTCCTGTCGTGTCGGTCATCCGGAAGATGCCCGCCGGCTGCTCTCCCTTGCCTGTGGCAGGCGTCTGTGTCTGCGGCTTCGGGCTCGCCGCCGTACGGCCGGCCATGCCGCCGCGCCCGGTCCCCCGCCCCGGAGTGATGGGATCGTCGGGAGGGCGTGGCGACGGCGGAACGGGATCCGCGCCCGCCTCGGTGCACGCGGCATACAGCGTCGGCCCGTCGAACCAGAGCCCCTGGCAGTTCCTGACCGCCTCGGTGATGACCTGCTCCGATTCGAGGATGCCGTCCTTGTCGTTGTCGAGCAGGATCCGCGGGTAGTCCTGCTCCTTGGACACGACGAGCCGGCCGAGACTGTCGAACGTCAATGCGACATAGGAGTCCGTCCTGTCCGCGGGGTTCACGCGCTCGAGCACAAACCCGGGCAGGGTGCTGAACTTCACGCCCGCAACTGTCTGCGTGACGAGCTCCGCCTGATTGGGTGCCTGCCCGAGCGGCAGCGCCCGGACGAGTCCCAAGCCGGTGCAGACCGTCACCGCGGCAAGCGAAAGGGAAAAGCGCCAAGTCCTCATGAAAACCTCCGGCACGCCGGTTGGCAGCACCTTCCGCCAGCAACGCATGCCAAACGGAGCGATTGGTATCAGGTCGGCAGGGCGGGGGTCAAGCGGAGGCTGCAGCGCGCCTCCTGTTTCGCCATGACAAACGGCTGCGCCCCCTCCGTAACCCGAAGCCTTGCCCCGCGGCTGCCTGCGGGAGGAAATGTGCCGATGAGTTCCCCACCCGCGAACTGACGCCTGAGCGCAGGGCGTTTTGTATGGCGAAAGCGGATCTGAACTGCCCTGTGTAACTCCTGCTCCAGCCCAACGTATTATAGGCAGCGCGCTCTCGAGAAGCGGGACGGTTCATGAG
>JACCXG010000115.1 GCA_013697225.1 Acidobacteriota bacterium | reverse complement strand
GGGCCGCTCCGGGCGTGCCTTCCGCCCAGGCCTCCACGCTCAGCCGCGCCACAGCGGACGTGCCGTCGTTCGTTCGCGCTTCGATGACCAGGGGACCCGGCACGTCCACGCTGTAGCCGCGCAGCAGGAAGTTCGTCGTGTTCGGCCGGGCGGAATCGGCCGCCTGGCCGCGGGCTCCCGGCGCACCCGTCCCGCCGGCCCCGCGCTCGCCGCCCACACCCCGGTCGAGCACGTTCCGCGCGGTGAGATCCACCCCGTTGGCCGTCACGCGCAGCCCGCGCGGCGGTTCGGCGCTGTCGGAGGTGGCCTCGACCCGGATGTCGAACCGCTGCCCGGCTGCAAGCGTTCCGCCGTCCGGGGGCATGATCCGGATCCGGGTTGCCCCCTCGGCTGCGGACCCCGCCGCACAGGCAATCATCAACAACGAACAGAGAAGGCCGCAGGGCCGCTTCATGGGAAATCTCCGTAGGCACCTGGCGCGGTGCGGCTATCGCTTCACGCTCGCGCCAGTCAGTTGCGCCAGGGCCGCAAGCGTCGTCTGGGCGGCGTTCAGCCCGAGAAGGAAGTCCTTGTCGCTGAAGGTGACGAAGAGGTCCGTCGGCTGGTGCCAGTGTGGATTCCACCCGGCGCCGATCTGGGCGCCGCGCTCGTTCTCGCGGAGGCTGACCGCCGGCGCCACGTCCATGAACGGGGTCGAATCCGTGTTCGTCATGTGCGGCCCGACCGCCGCTGGATAGTCGGTTGCGTACTTCTGGTTGGCGCTCTTCAGGAACCAGGCGAGCTTCTGGGATTCCTGTGCCATTTTCGAGTTCGCCTGGAACTCGATATTCACGTCCGCCTCGGGGCGCTGCTCGCGGGGGACCTTCCCGTCGGGCCCGGGCATGCCGTGGTCGAAGAGCATCATGTCGTGCTGGATCATCCCGAGCCATCTCGGCTCCGGATACTTTCCTGATCCCGCCGGCTCCTCACGCCCCTGCAGATGCTGCCGCTGCGCCACGTAGGCCCGCGCTCCGTCCAGGCCCGTTTCCTCGTTGTTCCAGAGCACGAAGCGGATCGACCGTTCCGTCCGCACGCCAGGACCGCTGAGGATCCGCGCCAGCTCCATCACCAGCGCCGTACCCGACCCGTCGTCGTTCGCGGCCTCTCCCCAGCCGTGTCCGTCCATGTGGGCTCCGACGATGAACATCTCGCCGGGGAAGGTGGTGCCGACCTTCGTGCAGTAGACCTGCTCGCGCGGTCCGTCGGCCGAGGGCTGCGCGTTGAGCGCGCGCAGCTTCTCGTCCGGCTGGGCGGCCGGATCCGTGTTCACACCAGTCGGACCGCTCCTGCCGAAGATCGTGCTCCCGCCCTGGCCCGCACGCTTGCCGCGCTCCCCCGGCGCCGCCCCCCGGCCACGCGCGCCTCGGCCGGCGGCGGGCGGCGGCGTGGCGTAGTCGTACGTCATCCGCTCGGTCGCACAACCATAGCTTTGCAGCTGCGCCTCGATCCAGTCGATCGCCGCGCGATTGCGATCCGTGCCCTGCCTCCGATCGCCGAACTGCGTCAGGCCTTTGATGGTCGCCTTGTACTTCTCGAGGTCGAGCTCCTGCACGAGCACGAGCACCGGATCGTGTGCAGGATCCGGCGGCGCCTGGGATGCCTGCGGAGCTCCCCACGACAGGATGGCCGCGAGAGCCGCGAGCCCCCCTCCGGATAGTGCCGCCGAGAGCCTTCGCTGGTGCATGTCTTCCCCCTTCGCCGCAGTGGGTGCGTCCCGGTGATGATGCCTCAGATGACCCGGAAGGCCACGACCGCAATGATCGTGGGGATCAGCGCGCCGGCCAGCAGCCCGAGCGGGGCGATGGCCCCTTCGAAATACCGGTTCAGGAGAGCCTGGCCCGCCGGATTCGGGGCGTTGGCGATCACCGTCAGGCCCCCCCCGGTGACCGCCCCCTCCACGATGGCCACCTTCAGCCGTTCGTCGAGGTTTGGCACCAGGGTGGCCAGGTAGGTGATGAGCGCGTTGTCGTTGACGGCCGTGAGCATCGTGGACCCGAAGAAGAGCGGCAGTTCCGAGAGGCTCGAGAGCACCGGTGCGATCCACCAGCCCTGCAGCCCCCCGTGTATGACGAGGCCGCCAAGGAAGAACCCGACAAGCAGCGGCGCCTTGAGGTCGATCGGCGCCTGATACGGCGCTGTGGCCTTCGCGAAGCCCAGGAAGAAGAGGAACCCTCCCAGGAAAAGGGCGGGATAGTGGGAGTTCATCACCGTCCACCCCATGAACAGGATGTGCACCACGATGATCCAGGGGGGAACGGACACCAGGGGCTGGCCCGTCTCGTCGATTTGCTCCTCCGGCCGCACGACAGGGATCGCCACGCGCGACAGCGCCGTGAGCTCCCGCCGGAAGATGAAGAAGTAGGTGGCATTCGACACGAAAATCGCCAGCACCGCTCGCCAGCCGAAGTGCTGGAGCATGAAGGGGGTGCCCCAGTCCCATGCACGAGCCACCATCAGCACGGGCGGGGCGGCGAAATGCGTGAGGGTGCCGCCGATGGACACATTGCTGAACAGCAGCCCCAGGGTCGCGTACTTCAACCTGGTGCTCGGGCGGAACTCGTAGAACTGGCGGCCGAGCAGCAGGGCCGCAATCGTCATCGCGGCTGGTTCGGTCACGAACGATCCGAGTATCGGCGCAAGCGTCAGGATGGTCAGCCACCATGCCGCGGGCGTGCCTCCCCGCAGGTCTGCGACGCGCTTCAGCGCCGATTCCGACGTGATGACAATCGGCCGGGTCGAGGCGAGCGCCATGATCACCACGACGAAGAGCGGCTCGGTGTAATTCACCGTGTTGTTCACGTAGTACTTGGCCGTCGTCCAGCCCAGATCCGCGGTGATGATGGCCAGGAGCACGACCGCCCAGAGCCCGAACACCACTTCCACCTCGCCAAGGAAGTGCAGCATCTCGGCGGTGACGCTCGGACGCTCGGGAGCCCCGCGCGCCCGCGCGCGGGCGTCGTGCCGGTGCTGCACGGCGTGAGCGAGCGCCATGAACCGCGCCGCCATGAACGTGTGCACGATGGCGACGAGGAACACCACCGTCACCACAAGGTTCAGCGGGTCATGCGCGATCCGTTCGGAAAGCGTGGCCAGCAGCCCGTCGGCGGCCGGGGTGGGATACGCGGAGAGAGGGGTCGGAAAGACCGTCGCGGGATCGGCGGCAATCATCTGGTCAGTATCGAAACGTTGTGTGAGTGTCTCACGGGAACGGGTGGGCTGGCGACGGGTGGGACGCTCGTCAAGGGCCGGGAGAGGCGGCTGCCAGCGCCTCGATCGCGGGAATGAGGCGTCCTTCCACGATGTCGAAGATCACGCGGCGGTGGCCCCGCCGCTCGTCGCTCACGTCGGGCGTGGAGGTCGTGACGACGACCAGATCGAGATCCCGGAACACGAAGATGTATTGCCCGCCGAAGCCCCACGCGAAGCAGGCGTCGTGCCCGCCGAAGCTGCGGATCCACCACCCGTAGCCGTAGCGCTGATCGGGGTTGAAGCGCGACTGCCCGCGAGGGACGCACGAGGTCTCCACCCACGCCGCGGGAACGACCTGGGCGCTCCGCACCCGCCCCCGGTTCAGATACAGCTCGCCGAACGAGACCATCTGCCGTGGCGTCAGGAGCATCTCGTTACCGCCGAAATAGATCCCCTGCGGATCCCGCGGCCAGCGCGGCAGCGTGAACCCGAGAGGCTTGCCGAGCGTTTCCTGCGCGAACGCATGCGTGCTGCTCTTCGTGACGCGGGTCAGGATGGCGGAGAGCACGTGCGTGCTCCCCGTGCTGTACTCCATCACGCTTCCCGGCTCGCTGACGACCGGGCGTGTCAGCACGTACTGCACCCAGTTCGGACTCCGCACCCAGGAGCCGTAATTCCGGCTGCTCGTCGATTCGAGCCCCGAGCGCATCGACAGGAGATCCTCGATCGTAATCCGGCGCTTTGCGGGATCCGGATCCTTCACGAGCTGTGGAAAATAGGTCGCCAGCGGGGTCTCCACCCCGGGGATCAATCCCCGCGCAATGGCCACGCCGACAAGCGTGGAGATGATGCTCTTTGAAACGGACTTCACGTTGGCCGGACGGGCCGGCCGGATGCCCGGGCCGTAGTGTTCCAGCACCAGCGTGCCACGCCAGCTCACGAGCAGGCTGTGCAGGCGTGGCAGATCGGCAGCGGCAGCGCCCACCGCTTCGAGCCCGGAAGGCGTGACCGGCGCCTGTGACAGAGCCGGTGCGGGGGCGAGCAGCAGACCCGCCGCGATCAGCATCGCGCAGCAACAGCGCCAGAATCGCATGCTACGCGGCGCGCACGGAGTGCCCCGCGGCCAGAGGCGCCCTCTGGCCAAGGGCATCCGCGGACAGGAGCACGAACAGGATCCAGATGGCATCGGCCACAAGCAGGTGTGCGATCTGGAGCCACAGGGGAGCCAGGAGCGCCACGTTCAGGAGGCCCAGCCCCACCTGCGCTGCCGTCGCCACCACGATGACCCTGGCCGCGCGGACTGCAAAACCCTGCCGGCTCCTGGCGAGCCGGCCTGCAACGAGCACGACGGCAAAGGCCGCGGCCACGGCGAGCACCGGGTGGAACACACGCAGCCGGATGAGGACATGTGAACTGGCGGAGAGATCGGCCCGCAGTGCCTCGGCCAGAGTGGCCGAGGGGAAGAGCGTATCCCCGAGCGCCGCTACCGCCCCGCTGGCGCCTGCCACGAGCAGGCCAGCACACGCCACCGCAATTCCCGCCACGGCCGGCCCCCTTCCGCGCACCGTTACCGGCGCGCCGCCCGAGAGCCACCATGCCGTCAGCGAGATGGCCCCCAGCAGCAGGAACGTGTTCAGCAGGTGGACCGCCATGAACATCGCCCGTGCCATCGTTGCGTTATCGGCAACGAGCTGGAACAGGACGAGCCCGGCGCCGACGGCTGCCTCGGTCACCATGAAGAAGACCGACAGCACCGCACCACGTCGCGCCGGGTGACCGGCGCGGCAGGTCCTGAACGTCCAGACGAGCAGCGCCAGGACCGCCAGCAGCGCCACTCCGCTCGTGAGCCGGTGAGAGAACTCCACGAGCGTGGCCCCTTCAGCCGAGCGTGGCAGGATTTCGCCATTGCAGAGCGGCCAGTGAGCGCCACAACCCGCGCCGGAGCCCGTAGCGCGAACGTACGCCCCCCATAGGATGACCCCGACCGTATAGGCAAGAACGCCCCAGGCAAACCTGGCAACTGCAGCCATACAGGCATGATACGTCCTCACTCGCCCGAGCCTGACCTCCACCCGCGGCTCATACAGCAAAGGGACTATAGGACAGGCGCGGATACGCCTCGACGCCGCGGCGCTGGACCCTCTTCACGCTTCTGCATCACTTCACGCGCGAGCCCATTGCACCGCCAGTGGGACCCGCTGTAGAGTTGGCGCTTCCCTGAAGCCCGACCGGTTCGAGCATGCCACTCGCGCTCGAACTGCGCGGGCCCTCACGCGATGCGTATCGTTGTCCGACTGACGCCTGACGCGGCCCGGCAGGCCCGCACGCCAGGAATCCGCAGCACCCGTGGTACGGTGCTCGGCTGGCTCGAGACCCCGCTCACCCCTGTTCATCCTCGCCCCTCCGGCACGGAGCTCGATACCTTCTTCGAGCTCAACGTCGAGGATCCCTCGGACGCTCCGGGACTCCTCGGCCGCCTGCAGGAAGACCCCGCCGTGGAAGCGGCCTACACCAAGCCGGACGACGAGCTCCCCTCAATGTAAGCAGGGAAGGAATACGAAGAGATGGCCAAACGATCGAAACCCGCCAGTAAAGCGCGTGGGACTGCAACACGTCCCGCACGCAGACAACCCGCGGCGCGTCCCATGGAAGGTGCCGAGCTCATAGTTGTCGCGAGGCCGTCGGCCAGCCTGCGCGCCCGCCGCGGCGGGTCCGAAGTACTGTCCCTCTCCGGCGAAGACGTGCGGGGACTCGCACGCCTCGTGGGTGACACCGTCCGCCTCGTCCCGCTGTTCGGGAACGAAGAACGCCTGATTGCGCGCGCGGCCAGCGAAGCGGCGGAAGCCGGCAAAGGAGGCCCCGACCTCTCCGTTTTCTACAGGGTGGAGGCACCCGCCGATCGTCTCGAGGAGATCGCCGAAACCCTGCGCAATCAGGAAAGCGTGGAAGCCGCCTACGTGAAGCCGCCCGCTGAACCGCCGTTCCTGAACGACGAGGTCCCGCCCGACGCCGAGGAAGCTCCGCCCGCGACGCCGAACTTCGTGGCCAGCCAGGTGTATCTCGGTACCGCACCCGCCGGGATCGAGGCGCACTGGGCGCAGACCCAGCCCGGAGGGCGGGGCAACGGCATCCGCATCATCGACATCGAAGGCGCCTGGCGCTTCGATCACGAGGACCTCACGCAGGTGCAGGGGGGCGTCGTCGGAGGCGTGCAGAGCGCCGACATCCGCTGGCGCAATCACGGCACGGCGGTCATCGGCGTGTTCGGCGGAGACGACAACACCTTCGGAATCACCGGCATTGTTCCCATGTCGAACACCCGGGCCATCTCGATCTTCGGGCCGGGTCAGGGATCCGCGAAAGCGATTCGCGACGCGGCAGACCTGCTCACGGCCGGCGACATCATCCTCATCGAGCTGCACCGGCCGGGGCCGCGGCACAACTTCCAGTCACGGGACGATCAGCGCGGGTACATCGCCGTCGAGTGGTGGGAAGACGACTGGACCGCGATCCGCTACGCCACCAACAAAGGGGTCATCGTTGTCGAGGCTGCCGGGAACGGAGCAGAGAACCTGGACGACGGGATCTATGCGCTGCGGCCGGCGAACTTCCCCGCTACATGGACGAACCCGTTCAATCGCGCCAACCGGGATTGCGGTGCGGTCGTCGTTGATGCAGGGGCCCCGCCGGCGGGCACGCACGGCCGTGACCATGGTCCGGATCGCTCCAGGCTCGATTTTTCGAACTTCAGCGCCTGCGTCGATGCGCAGGGCTGGGGCCGCGAGGTGACGACCGCCGGATATGGCGTGCTGCAAGGCGGGTCGGATGAGAACCTGTGGTACACCGATCGCTTCAGCGGCACCTCCAGCGCCTCACCCATCGTCGTGGGTGCCGTCGCAGCGATGCAGGGGAACCGGAAGGCCAAGGGGCAGGCGCTGTACACGCCGGCGCAGGTGCGCAGCAAGCTGCGGACGAGCGGCTCTCCGCAGACCGACGCGCCGGGCCGGCCCGCCACGCAGCGCATCGGCAACCGCCCGAACCTGAAGACGCTTCTCGGCTTCGTGAAGCCGGTGAAGGAAATCATCAAGGACAAGGAGTTCAAGGAGGGCAAGGAAAAGGTCGAGATCAAGGAGCAGCTCGAGAAGCAGGTGGACAAGCAGTTCGACAAGCCGGTCGAGAAGCCGGTCGAGAAGCAGGTCGAGAAGGGACTCGAAAAGACGAGGGTGGTCGGTGGCTTCGGCTCGTCCGTGCCGCAGGCAGGATCCGTCGAAGGGAGGCTCTTCGCGCTGGAGTCGGCGATCACGCAGATCGCGCACTTCATCTCGGGCGAGCTCCGGCCCGATCTCTCTCAGGGCGCGCTCTCCGGCGAGGCTGACGCCGCGCAGGGGCTCGATGCCGCCGGCGCCTCCGCCAAAGCTGCAAAGGACAACAAGGA